>JAHISH010000231.1 GCA_018818365.1 Candidatus Omnitrophota bacterium
TGACGGGTATCGAGAATGTTGCCCATAATATCGCTGCGCATATGACCGGATACCGACTTATCGTCGAGAAATCCACGGTCCCTGTCGAAACCGGGGAGTGGGTAAAACATACAATTCAGACGTATCTAAGAGGGAAAGGTTCATTTGACGTGGCGTCGAATCCGGAATTCTTGCGCGAAGGTTCTGCCATCAATGACTTCATGCATCCTGACCGGATTGTGATCGGGGTAGAATCAAAGAAGGCACAGGATTTACTGACGCGAATTTATAAACCTTTAAATGCGCCGATCGTCGTTACTAATATAAAATCCGCGGAGTTGATCAAACATGCGTCAAATGCTTTTTTGGCAAATAAGATATCATTTATCAATGCCATCGCGCGTATCTGTGATATGGTGGGAGCGGATGTGGAAGAGGTATCTCGAGGTATGGGGCTTGATAAAAGGATTGGTAAAAGTTTCTTGAACGCAGGGCTGGGGTATGGGGGTTCGTGTTTCCCTAAGGATTTGGATGCCTTTATCAATATTTCAGCAAAACTTGGCTATAATTTCGAGCTTCTCAAGAGTGTGAAGAAGATCAATGAAGAGCAGAAGAACCTAGTCTTGAAGAAGGTAAAGGATAAATTGTGGATCATTAAAGACAAGACCATTGGTATCTTAGGACTTGCGTTTAAGCCGGATACCGATGACATCCGTAATGCGCCGGCCCTGGAATTGGTCCGGGCTTTGCAGAATGAAGGGGCTCGTATAAAGCTATATGATCCTCAGGCTATGCAGAAGGCGCGGGGGGTCCTTCGGGGGTGTAGTTTTGGAAAAGACCCGTATGATGTCTGCCGTAATGCCGATTGCCTCTTGGTGGCTACTGAATGGAATGAATTCAAGGAACTGGATTTCATTAAGGTTAAGAAGCTTCTTAAACGGCCACTTATCATTGATACCCGCAATATCTATGATCCGGTGCGCCTGAAGCAACTGGGCTTTGCGTATTGTGGAATAGGCCGGAATGTACGAATTCAGAAGAATGTCTAATACCACGTATCGTCTTTTAATCCACAAGATAAACAAAAAGAAGATTACTCTCGGAGTCATAGGATTAGGGTATGTAGGTTTTCCTTTGGCTGTTGAGTTTGCTAAACGCGGGATCCCTGTCTGGGGAATGGACGTCGACCGCGATCGTATCGCCAGAATAAAGAATAGACAGTCGTATGTATCCGATGTGAGCTCATCAGAATTGCGTAGAGTTCTTGCGTCGGGTAAACTTACGGTTTCGGAAGATC
The DNA here is from genome assembly GCA_018818365.1 of Candidatus Omnitrophota bacterium. Classification (GTDB taxonomy): domain Bacteria; phylum Omnitrophota; class Gorgyraeia; order Gygaellales; family Profunditerraquicolaceae; genus JAHISH01. The sequence continues at coordinate 1,277 of JAHISH010000231.1, forward strand.
TTTCATTGATCTCGACACTCGATGTCGTAATTATATGCGTGCCTACCCCTTTAAAAAGGAAGTATCATCCCGATATATCGTTTATCGAAAAGGCGATTCACATGATCGCGCGATATCTCCGGAAGAAAACCTTGGTTATTCTAGAGAGTACGACCTACCCGGGAACGACTAAAGAAGTTATTCTCCCTTATTTTGTGAAAAAAGGTTTTGCGCACAATAAGGATTTTTTCCTGGTATTTTCCCCAGAAAGAATAGACCCTGGCAACAAAAAATTTCCCCTTAGGGGAATCCCCAAGATAGTCGGAGGTATTACGCCGGAAGCCACGCAATTGGCGGTTGCGGTATACCGGCATATTATAAAAAAGGTGGTCCCGGTCTCATCGGCGAGGACTGCGGAAGCAGTGAAATTGCTTGAAAACACCTTCCGCCTGATCAACATCGGTTTAATCGATGAGTTAGCGATGATGTGCGATGCCATGGGGATCGATATTTGGGAGGTCATTGATGCCGCAAAGACCAAGCCATTCGGTTTTATGCCTTTCTATCCCGGGCCTGGGGTGGGGGGGCACTGTATCCCTAAAGACCCTCTCTATCTTTACTGGAAGGCGCGGCGTTTCGGCTTTAAATCGCGTTTCATAAAGCTTTCTTCTGAGATTATCAATGCAATGCCCGAATATATCGTCCAGAGATTGGCAAGGGCCCTTAAGGCAAAGAAAAAGACGCTCAAGCGAGCACGGTTTCTTATTATCGGAGTCACCTATAAAAAAGATATAAAGGATTTGCGTAAGTCTCCGGCACTCGATGTTATCGTATCTTTGAAGAAAAAGGGAGCGCTGGTTTCTTATTTTGATCCCTTGATCCCTTATTTGTCCTTGTCCGATATTCATTTAACTTCAGAGCCATTGACCAAGAAGACAATTCCCTCTTTTGATTGCACGGTAATTCTTACCGACCATACGAATGTGGATTATGGGTTATTGCGCGCTCATTCCCGGTTTATCTTTGATACGCGCAATGTATATACGCAGACAATCCCCGGAAGGATCGAACGGCTATGAGAAGATACCTGGTAACTGGTGGGGCAGGTTTTATTGGTTCGCATATCGTGGAGTCGTTAGTCAAGAAAGGACATTTCGTCAGGGTTTTGGATAACTTCATAAGGGGGAAAAGAGAGAATTTACGCGCCGTCTGCAAAGATGTTGAAGTAGTGCGCGGAGATATCCGTTCCCAGGAAGTGTGCCGTCGTGCAACGAAGAGAATAGAGGTGGTTTTTCATCAAGCGGCTTTACGTAGCGTCCCCCAATCCATGCGCGTGCCCGCTGAGTATAACGCAGTCAACATCTCGGGGACTCTTAATCTCTTGGAGGCCAGCCTTCAGAATAAAGTGCGGCGTGTTATCTTCGCTTCTTCAAGCTCCGTCTATGGGGATGTTCCGGTATTCCCTCAGAAAGAAAGTTTTCTCCCGCAGCCTGTTTCCCACTATGCGTTAACGAAGTTGGTGGGGGAACATTATTGCAAGATCTATAACGGTCACTACGGTCTGGAGACGGTGGCGCTGAGGTATTTTAACGTGTTTGGCCCGCGTCAGTCACTTGATGATGAATACGCGATCGTAATTCCTAAGTTTATTGATTGTATGTTACGCAAGAAATCTCCGCCTATCTTCGGTAACGGCAGACAGTCCAGAGATTTAGTTTTTATAGATAACGTAGTTCAGGCTAATCTGCGCGCCGCCGATAGGTACTGCGTAGACGGAGGGGTTTTTAATGTGGCGTCGGGGAATGATACGACTATCTTAGAGCTGGTGGCGATTCTTAATAAGATTATGCATACGAATATTAAACCGGTCTTTATGCAAAAGAGGCCAGGGGATGTCTTCAAGACCCTTGCGGATTTGTCTCTTGCGAGGAAAGCTATAGGGTATACCCCCTGCGTAGAATTTTCTCAGGGGCTTATGCAGACGGTAAAGTATTTTAAAAGTCGAGTGGTAATATGAAACGAAAAAAAGTGGCGGTGGTCACGGGGGCAGCGGGATTCATCGGGAGTCATCTCTGCGAACGATTGTTGCAAGAAGGATTCCGAGTAGTAGGGGTGGATAATTTTATTACCGGCAGTAAAAAGAATATTGTTCCTTTTTTGCGTGATAGAGACTTTATTTTCTTGGAACATAATGTGACAAAATATCTGCGTATTCAAGGGCATGTTGATTTTTGCCTTCATTTTGCCTCCCCCGCTTCTCCCGTCGATTACCTTGAATATCCTATCCAGACCCTTAAGGTGGGGTCATTAGGTACCCATAATGTCTTAGGATTGGCGAAAGAAAAGAAGTCCAAGTTTCTGCTGGCTTCTACCTCCGAGGTATACGGAGACCCCCTTGTTCATCCGCAGAAGGAGGAGTATTGGGGCAACGTAAACCCTATTGGTCTTAGAGGGTGTTATGATGAATCAAAGAGATTCGCAGAGGCCCTTACTATGGCCTATCACCGAGAGCATACAATAGATACTCAGATTGTGAGGATCTTTAATACCTATGGGCCGCGCATGCGCATGCATGATGGAAGAGTGGTCCCGAATTTTATCTATCAGGTATTGCATCATAAGCCACTCACCGTATATGGCCGGGGTACTCAAACCAGGAGCTTTTGTTATATTGATGATCTTATTGAGGGGATTCTACACATGATGAGATTGCGCATTCATTCTCCGATAAACCTGGGCAATCCCCATGAATTTACCATTCTTCAATTAGCGCATTTGGTTACGGCACTTTCCAAGTCTAAACAAAGAATTGTCTTTAAGCCCCTTCCCCAAGATGATCCCCGTCAACGTAAACCTGATATCTCTAAAGCGAAAAAGCTTCTGAAGTGGGCTCCTCTTATTGAATTGGAAGAAGGGTTGCGCAGGACTATCGATTGGTTCAGGGTTTTATAACATATTGATTTTGTGATAGTTATATTCCTTTTGAAAAGAAAGCGCTTCCCTTGACAACACATCCCCCCATATGGTATACTTACTTATCCCAGTAAAAAATTTTGAGGAGGTAATGGATGCTTGCCCATATTATTCGTCAGTTTAATTGGTTTGATATAGTACTAGTTCTTCTTATTTTACGGATTTTGTTTTTGGCAGTAAAAAGCGGTTTATCAATTGAGATCTTCAAGTTCTTAGGAACGCTTACCGCGGTATACTTTGCGCTCCATTATTATACGGTGCTTTCTGATTTCATACTGTCGCGTGCAAATCCGAGGGGACAAATCCCTCTAGAATTCCTTGATTTCATTATCTTTATAGGGATTACGATAGTAAGTTATGGTTGTTTTGTGCTTTTACGCATGGGATTTCACCAGTTTATTACTTTGGAAGCGGTGCCGCAGCTTGATAAGTGGGGGGGGTTTGTTTTGGGAGTGGCAAGAAGCATATTAGTGGCGGGGTTAGTTTCTTTTATGTGCACGATTGCGTCCGTAGGGTATTTGAAAAGAAGCGTCCAACATTCTTTGCTGGGTCAGCGCTTCTTTTATGTAGCTCCCCATACGTATACCTGGTTATGGGATTCCGTCGCCTCAAAGTTTACTAGTGAAGAGAAGATCAATCCTACTATTCTAAAAGTTAAAGAAGGCTTTCCACAATAATGAACTTATCGCAATTCTACCGAAGGGCGATCTCTTACGGGATTTCTCTCGATCCGCGAAAAGACAAAAACGCGATAAAAGGATACCCTGATTCCGCAATTTTACACGGTACGTTAGATACCCGTGTGCAGAAAATCATGGTGGGGATTGATATTGAAGCAGGCGAGCTTCTGCTGGCCGAGCAAATCCGTAGGCGGCAAGGGTTAGATTTGGTGATTGCGCATCATCCGGAAGGAAGGGCGGTTGCGCTTCTGGCGGAAGTAATGCAGTTACAAGTAGATATCCTTACCAGTATCGGAATCAAGAATTCAGTTGCACAGAGAATGTTGGATGAAAGAAAACGTGAGGTGCAAAGGCGGCTTCTTCCTGCCAACCATACCCGCGCGATCGATGTCGCGCGTATATTGGACCTGCCGTTTATGTGCATCCATACCCCCGCGGACAATCATGTGTTCCGTTATATTGAAACGTTGCTTAAAAAGGAGAACCCGGTCATTGTCCAGGATATTCTCAAGATACTTTTAGCTATTCCAGAATACCAGGGGGCTCAAAGAAACGGGGCTGGTCCTACCGTTATCTTAGGTAATCCTCGGCGAAGGGTAGGGAAAGTGTTGGTTGATATGACGGGAGGCACCGGGGGGTCCCGGGAAGTATTTGATAAACTCTATGCGACCGGCATTCGTACGCTGGTTTGTATGCATCTTGGTGAAGAGCATTTTAAAAAAGCAAAAGACGCCCATCTCAATGTGGTCATCGCAGGCCATATTTCTTCGGATACCTTAGGGTTGAATCTGCTTATTGACAAAATTGAGCAGGATTCGGATGAATCATTTCAAGTAGTAGATTGTTCGGGTTTTACCAGAATCAAAAGATACTAACATACGAATATGCCCGGTCTTATCCCTGAAGCGGTGCTAGAGGAAATTTTGTCTCGCGTTGATATTGTTGAGTTGATTGCGGGATATATCCCGCTTAAGCGCGCCGGAAAGAACTTTAAGGCAGTCTGTCCTTTCCACCATGAGAAGACTCCGTCGTTTATGGTTTCTTCCGAACGCCAGATTTATCACTGTTTTGGATGTGGGGAGTCAGGAAACGCCTTTAAATTTTTGATACGTCATGAACGTATGGAGTTTCCGGAAGCAGTTGATTTTTTAGCGAAGAAAACGGGAGTAATCCTGCCGCAAAGTATTCCGCAGGACCGTAAAACTGTCAACCAAAGCATTCAGCTTTATAAAGTCAATGAATTGGCATGCTCTTTCTATACGCAAAACCTGAGGAATCCGGAACATGTGGATGCAAAGCGGTACTTAAGGGAACGCGGCCTTACCGATGAAACCCTTGCGCTTTTTTCGTTAGGGTATGCCGTCAAAAAATGGGATGCCTTGGTCTCTTTTTTGCGTCAGAAGAAAGCCCCTTTGCAGGTTATTGAGAATGCAGGACTAGTATTGCCGAAAGATACCGGCGGCTATTATGATCGTTTCCGTAACCGTCTTATTTTTCCGATCAAAGATGTGAAGTCGCGAGTTATCGGATTCGGGGCGCGGGTGCTGGATGAGTCTTTGCCTAAATATATTAATTCTCCCGAGACGCCTGTTTATGTAAAGGGGAAGAATCTTTTTGGACTTGATCTGGCTAAGGAACATATCCGCGATAATGATTGTGCGGTAATCGTTGAAGGCTACCTCGATTGTATTATCCCTTATCAGTACGGGATAATGAATGTAGTTGCGTCTTTGGGGACGGCCCTCACGGTTGAGCAGATTCGGCTTCTTAAACGCTATACGCACCAGGTAGTGATGATTTACGATGCCGATAATGCCGGAGAATTGGCAACCTTACGGAGCTTTGATTTATTGATTGATGAGGATATGCGGGTAAAAGTGGCTTCTCTTCCCCAAGGATTTGACCCGGATACCTTTGTGCGTCAGTATGGCATACAGGCTTTCCGTGACCGCATAGATGCGGCAGAGGATCTTTTTGATTATAAGTTATCGGTGTTGTTGACTCGTTATCGCCCCAAGGATGTGCATGGGAAGGCCCAGATTTCGACACTTATGCTCTCAACTATCCAAAGATTTAAGAATGCAGTGATGCGTACAGAGTATATAAAACAATTAGCGCAAGTCTTGGATATCCGCGAGGAGGCATTATGGCAAGAGATAAGGAAACTGAAGAGTCCGAGTGTATCGACTCAAGAAGTTCCTTCCGCTGCCCTGTGTACGAATCCTACGGAGCGTCTTTTGGTCAAACTAATGCTTGAGGTCCCTGATTGTATCCGGAGGGTAAAGGAGCTGTTAGAGCCTAGTGACTTTCAGGATGCGCAGATTGGGCGTATTGTTTCGGTCATTTTTGATTTGGCGGAACAGGACAAGCCCATTGCAGCCAATTGTTTGGTCAATAGTGTGGAGGGAGAAGGAATTTCTAAGATTATCGGTGAGTCTGTGTTTTCTCCAGATGAGGTGTCCATTGAAGACAGAGACAGGATCTTGGATGATTGTATCCAGCGTATTAGAAATCAGGGGACCAGACTTAAAAGACAATCTCTTCATGAACAAATAAAAGCGGCACAACACCTGGGTGACGATGAACGATTACAGTCGCTCATGAGGGAATTTCACCATTTAGTGAGAAGCTCACAGTAATCCCACGGGGAGGATAGATGGTATGAAGAAAAAACAGAATGCAAGTAAAGAGATCCAGAAGATCGTCGAATTAGGGAAGCAAAAAGGGTATTTGACATATGACGAGGTGAATGAACTTCTGCCTGAAGATGTTTCTTCCTCTGAGGAGATTGATCGATTATTCGAGGTTCTAGGGAATGAGGATATCCAGATTGTAGAGACTCAGGAAGAGGAGAAGGCGATAGAGAAACCCGCGATGATGGTCTCTAAGGAAGAATCTCTTAGTGAGCCTCTGAAAAGTGAAGAGCGGTTTTTGCCTTTAGATGACCCGGTGAAGATGTATCTTAAACAGATGGGGTCTATTTCACTTTTATCACGGGAGAATGAAATCGAGCTTGCCAAAAGAATCGAAGAGGCTGAAGAAAGATTCAAGTTCGCTTCACTGTCCAATAGATTTGTGCGCAATCAGGTATGTGTGGTTGCCCAGGATATCCTTGACGAGAGAGTGAATCTCGAGGAAGTAGTCAAGGAGGATATTAAGGTGAAGAAGCGGGGCGCGATGAACAGAATTGGTCGTATCCTGCGTTGTCTGAAATATGCCAGGAATACTTCTAAGGCGCTCATGCTTGCGCTACAGTTTAACTTTATTACTTCCATCATAGAGAAGGAAGTGCGCATTTTGAATAGTACGGTCAAAGAGATTGATTATTTGGCGGGCCGCGGGAGGAAGCATGCAATTAGGAGACAAATGCTTCTTAAGGAACTGGGGGATCCGTACCCTAAGATAAAAGAACAGATGAAATTTATTAGGTCGTCACTGCTGAAATTTAACCGTACGAAGAAGAAGTTGGTAGAGGCAAATCTAAGGCTGGTGGTCAGTATCGCTAAGAAA
>JAHISH010000232.1 GCA_018818365.1 Candidatus Omnitrophota bacterium
ATTCAAAAGAGCAACCGCCTTCTGGCTTACCAAGGGATCATCACTATAATTTAATAAAAAAGAATTCGCGCAGGCAAGAGAATCTAAATCCGCGATTTCCACTTTTAGCTGGGCATCTTCAAACATCTTAAGCCGCTGATTGACTAATTCTTTTTTTACCGCCGCGATCAGAATCGACATCTTGTTGCCCGGCAGGTCGTCTTTTAAGATATACCCATCCACATAGGTATCGGATAAAGTAAAAGGGATATATTTCTGCGCCTCAAAACGAAGCGCTTGCGCCAATTCTTCCCGGGTCATCTTAGGAAATTGCGCGTACCTGACTACCGTGGAGGTCCCGGAGAAAGAGATCACCGCACTCTCTATGCTGAATTCTGCTTTTATCTTTTTGATTGTGTCAATAAGATTGGGGTCAAGAGGATAGCAAGCGCAATTCTCTAATTCTAAGATATCTTTGGCGATTTTGACCTTGACAGTCTTCACCGAAGAAGAGCCAATATCAATACCACAGATATACTTTTCCTTTATGAATTTTGACTTAAGATTTTCTAAAGAAAATTTCACCATACAAAATTACTCAACCGAATAGGGATTTTGCGTATCACGCCAAGAAATAACAGTAGCATTGGTCGGCATTTGTTGTAGCGGGGGTGAGCCGATCTCTTCAAAATACTCCTGTACCCCTGTCATGATCGAATCGTTAAAGGTAACCTGGGCACTACCATGTAAAACAATCTCCTCTGCCCAGATACCCCCATTGATATTCAACTGATTGCCGCCGCCGCTCACCGTAAAAGTGCGGCAATAGATAGAACCGTCAATTTGCGCATTACCGCGCAAGGTCGCGTCATAGGTTGCCTCACCGGCTTCCAAAATGAATACTCCACCGACATGGTCATTGCCTCTTAAAACAAGGTCACCTTCAAGATAGACTATATTAGGAATTCCCGCGCTTTCGTTATACCAAAAGGCCTCTGGGAACGGCCCATCCAAAGAGGTGTTATCGTGATAATTACCCTGCGCAATACTCTCTTCTTTTAAGACTGTAAAATTAAATTCTGCAAACGGCCATGTTGCAGGATCCTTTGTAACATTTCCATCGACATCATCATTAGGATCTCCGTCGTCATCGGAAAAATTCCCCGAAAAAAGCAGGTCTCCGCTAACGTTGTAGGCATCGCCGCTGACCGAGATATTGCCAGAGGTGTAAAGCGCATTATCATAGAAACTCTCTGGAGACTGCGATGCATTGGTCACCTGCAGGACCGCTTCTACCGTGCGGTTGGAATTGATCTGGCTTCCCGAAAGCACAAAACCATTAACAGAAACAATTCTAAAATCGTCTTCCTGCGTGATACTCACATTGTATCCTCCGGGGCCAAGAGTCACGGAAAACGAAGTAGCATTAGTATCGTTACGCAATACACTGACCGCCTGTTGCACTCCAGCCTCAGCAAGCCAGAATGCTTGCGTGGACTCAAGATACCGCTTGGCAATACTACCCTCATTGATACTCCGAGAGATGATCGCACTAGCTAAGACCGTAAGAATCGCTATGATGATAAAACCAAAGATCATCGCGATGCCCTTATTATTCATTTCGCAGTCTCCTCTGTCGAGTAAGGTTATACCAAAAGGTCCTCTGTTTTGAAACTTTAGTTTTCATTCATTTCCACTTGAATCCGTGTCGCGTTCACACAGTCGGTACAATTGATCCCCCCCGATATACTTTTCCTTTATGAATTTTGATTTAAAGGTTTCGAAAGAAAATTTCACCATACAAAATTACTCAACCACATAAGGATTCTGCATATCGCGCCAAGAAATAATAGTGGCATTGGTCGGCATCTGTTGTAATGGAGGAGACCCGATTTCTTCAAAATACTCCTCGGTCGCATTCATGAACGTCGCGTTATAGGTAATTTTGGAATTGCCCGACAGAGTAATCTCCTCTGCCCAGATGCCCCCATTGATATTAATCTCATGGCCGCCGCCGCGAAGAGTAAAACTTTGGCAATAGACAACGCCATCGATTTGTGCATTGCCCCTTAAGGTCGCATCATAGAACGCCTCACCGCCCTCCAATATATATACTCCTCCGACATGATCCTGGCCACTTAAATCAAGATCGCCTTCCATATACACCACATTGGGGATCCCTGCGCTTTCGTTATACCAAAAGTCCACAGGAAACGGCCCATCCAAAGAGATGTTATCGTGATAATTACCCTGCGCAATACTTGTCGCCTTTAACACCGTAAAATTAAATTCTGCAAACGGCCACGTCGAAGGATCTTGCGTTACTTCACCATCGATATTATCATCGAATTCCCCCTCTTCATCGGAGAACTCACCCGCAAGGAGTAAATCTCCGGTGACGTTATAGGTGTCACCGCTTGCTGAAATATTGCCGGAGGTATAAAGCGCATTATCATAGAAACTCTCCGGAGACTGCGATGCATTGGTCACCTGCAGGACCGCTTCTACCGTGCGGTTGGAATTGATCTGGCTTCCCGAAAGCACAAAACCATTAACAGAAACAATTCTAAAATCGTCTTCCTGCGTGATACTCACATTGTATCC
>JAHISH010000233.1 GCA_018818365.1 Candidatus Omnitrophota bacterium
CTCTCCTATCCCCGCAGTAAAGACTAACGCGTCGCATCCACCCATAGCCGCCACATAAGCCCCTATATATTTACGTATACGATAGGCAAATATCTCAATCGCCAATCGCGCCCGTGCATTTCCTGCGCGCATCTTTTCATCCAACACCCGCATATCGTTACTGATCCCTGAAATCCCTTTAAGCCCGCTCTTTTTGTTAAGTAGATTATCTATGCCCTGCGTATCAAGGCGTTTCTTATGCATGATATATCCGACTAACGCCGGGTCAATATCTCCGCACCGAGTTCCCATCATCACCCCTTCAAGAGGGGTAAATCCCATACTGGTATCAACAGACTTTCCTTTCTCGACGGCAGCGATACTACAGCCATTGCCCAGATGGCAGGTAATGATCTTAAGGGATGCCCGTGATCTTTTAAGAATACGCGCTGCCTCATCTGATACATACGCGTGGCTGGTGCCGTGAAAACCGTACTTGCGTATCCCGAATTTTACATACAATTCATAAGGAATTCCGTACATATAGGCATAATCCGGCAGTGTTTGATGAAACGCGGTATCGAATACCGCTACCTGTGGAATGCCGGGCAAAAGTTTTTTGCAGGCAAGAATGCCTGCAAGATTGGCCGGATTATGCAAAGGAGCGATCTGCGCACATTGTTTAATCTTACGGATAACCTCATTGGTGACGCGTACCGGCTTCTTGAAAGCCTGCGCGCCATGGACTACACGATGCCCCACCACGGAAACAGAACGTACATTCTTCAAAATCTCTTGCAATCCGGTATAATGGTCGCGTATAGGGGAACCGGGTTCTCCGATATGCTCAATCCCCCCCTTAGAAAGGATCGTTTCTTTGGGCATATCAAAAAGCTTGTATTTTATCGATGAACTTCCGCTATTGATGACAAGTACTCTCATTGTTGTTTAATGTTTAACGTATACTGTTTAAGGTGAATCATGATTTAACATTAAACATAGTACATTAAACATAAAACCCTCCTTTTTCAAATTTCGAGTGACGCTACTGTGCACATATTGCGGTAACTGCGACGCAATCCAACACATCATCAACTGAACATCCTCGTGAAAGATCACTGGCCGGACTCTTCAGCCCGATCAGTAACGGGCCGACTGCCCGCGCATTACCTAATCTTTCCACCAATTTGTAACCAATATTGCCCGCATCCAGATTAGGAAATATCAAGACATTTGCCTTTCCTTCAAGCGGACTATCAGGATATTTGATTTCCGCTACCTCCGGAACTATTGCCGAATCCACCTGCATTTCTCCGTCTACCAAAAGATGCGGCGCCATTTCCTTTAATACACGCAAAGCCTCCGCACTCTTCTCGACACTCTTGCCTCGCGCAGACCCCCTGGTCGAATAACTCAATAACGCCACCCGCGGCTGAAGGCTTAAGACCTTGGCCGCTAATTCAGAAGCCAAAAATGCGATACAGGCAAGCTGACGCGGATTAGGCTCAGGAATTATTCCGCAATCTGCAAAGATAAAAACCCCCTGTTCACCGAACCGGCAATTCGGCACCACCATAATAAAACAGCTGGAAGCGATAGTAACACGCTCATCAATCCCTAAACATCTGATTGCCGCGCGTGCCATATCCGGAGTCGTGTGGCTAGCGCCGGCGACGAGTCCATCGACCTTGCCATCCCTTGTCATCATTGCCGCATAATACAATGTATCCTCAAAGAGTTTTCTTACCGACTCAAGGCTGATCTCTTTGGATTGATGCATTTGATAATATTCTTGGATATAGCGTTCTTTTTCCTGCGGGACTACTTTATCGGGACTTAATATGATAACATTGGCAAACCCCTCTTTCTCAATGATCTTACTCGCCTCAATAATCCTGTTGTCCTCATACTCCGGCAATACAATGGTCTTTCTATCCTGCATTGCCTTTTGACGAATCTTTCCAATAGTATCCATCCTACATTCCTTTCAATATTGTATCAAAATTCACCCGTCCTCTAATAAGCTGCACCACCGCATTAATCTTCTCCTTGTCACAAGGCCGAATCTTAACCGTTAGGTCGTGAATGGTCGTTGCCACCGTATACGTATCTTGCTTCGCCAATAAGACCGGAACCTGTGCTTTTTGCAAAAAATTAATAATAGGCTGGTCAGGAGTGAACCCTCCGGAAAGAATGATGCCCGATATCTTTAAGCGTGTATCATCGGCCTCACGGAAACACCCAAGACACGTCATGATCATATCTTCGCGATCCCCGGGAGTAATCATTAAACTGTCATTAACGATATACTTAACGGCATCTTGCGGCTCCATCGCGCCGACAATGAACTGCGAAACCGAATTCTCCACAAACTCTTTACCGCAAAGCAGCTTGAAATCCGTCTCTTCCAATATCTGCTCGATGGTAGGCCGGGAAAGCATTGGGTTATACGGGATGACTCCCAACACCTTGATACCCTTGCGCTCTAATCCCTTCCGCACGAGCGAATTGATCTTCTCGTACTTATTCGGAAGTACCTTGTTGATAATAACCCCCAAGACCTTCACCCCTTCTTTTTCAAAGAGCGCCTTATTTAATACAATCTCATCAATGGGACGTCCTATCCCGCCTGAGGAAATAATAATAACCTTAGACCCCAAAAGGCGCGCCACTGTCGCATTGGAATGGTCAAAGACCGACCCCACGCCCGCGTGGCCAGTTCCTTCAATCACGACCAAGTCTTTATGGCGGCTGACGCGGCTAAAGGAATTTTTGATCTGCTTAACGATATTCTTCTTATCGGGGCGTGTAATATATCTCTCGGTAAAACCTTTTTCAACCGCAATCGGGCTCATGTCTTTAAGCCCGCACTTTATCCCGCAAACGTCCTCAATAAGCAGGGAATCCTCATCGATCTTAAGCCCTTCCTCCTCAAGATAACGCTGGCCGATAGGCTTGATAAAACCGACCTTCTTAAACCGCTGCTGGAAGTTGCAAACCAAACCTAATGATACGGTGGTCTTCCCGTCATTTTGTTTGGTGGCAGCGATAAAAATCTTCTTCATTCCTCGCCTATTTGTTCTTCAATCTTTCGTTTAAGATCTGCTTTGCTCAAAACCCCTACGCTCTGTTCCATCACCTTCCCCTTGCGGAAGAAAAACAACGTGGGGATAGACATAATGCCGTATTGCGTGGCGACCTTAGGATTAGAATCAACGTCGAGTTTGGCGACCTTTATTTTCCCGGCATACGCCTTGGCCAGTTCTTCGACATGCGCAGCGATCATTTTACAAGGACCGCACCATTCTGCCCAGAAATCAACCACTACGGGAATAGTTGATTCTAGAACCTCCTTCTTAAAGTTCTCGTCGCTGACATGGACTACACTCATGAGGACATTCCTTTGTTAAAATGGGTTAACACGATTATCGATAGGCAGGTTTACCTCGTCTATCGCCTGCAGACAAGTAAAGTTACAATAACATAAATGAAAGATAATTGCAAGATTTTTTGGAAGGGGGTAGTATACTGAATTGTGTGTAAATTAGCTTTACAGTAATTAAAAAAGGCGTATCTTTCTGTTTGGAAAGCTTATCAACCCGGGCCTGACAGAGCCCTAACCAGAAAGGATACGCCCATGCAATACGTTGTTACCGAA
>JAHISH010000234.1 GCA_018818365.1 Candidatus Omnitrophota bacterium
AAATCGCAGGAAATAGGATTGACTTTTACCCGCGTTTGACGCTGATGATAGTAGATTATCTTACCGGACGGATCGCTTATGGCTCCGAGTACCCGACGGCAAGTCTCGATGAAATAATCGGCATACCTTTTTACCAGAAAACTCACCCGGTCAACGCAAAGCAGGCTTTCCGCAATATCCCTGATCATATGCGGAGGCAGGTGCGCTTCGATATAGTCCGGACTCGGCCACGGAATATATAGGCAGTGGTAGATGAACGACTTCACCCCTTCCTGCCGCAGCATCCCTGTAACCAGATACAGATGATAGTCATGCACCAAGACCCTGGCGCGTGGCATCAGTGCAGCCAGCCGCGAAATCTCATGGGCAAACCGATAATTAATCCCTTGCCAACTACGGTAATACCTCTCCAAATCGTCCTGCAGATAGTGATTTTGCTCCATCAGCAGCGGTTCGAGCATTTCATGATGCACAAGCCATAAGAACGGATTACTGAAATGGTAATAGAACTCGTTGAATGCGCGCACAGGATGCGCGATATACTTTATCCATCCGTGTTCAGCGAATTTTACCAAGGCTCCGCTCTCAGCAATAAGTCTTTCTGTCTCGGTGAATGCCGAACACACCACGATACCACCGCCTGCCGCCTGCACGAGCTGCGCTAAAGGCTCGTAGAGCGAACCCCCCTTATCCGTCCATCTCACCGCTCCTTCAGCGATAGAAACTCCTTTGATGCCCTGGTTATAGACGATGATGACCGCCTCTCTGCCCAGAGAAGAAACCACTGTGTCAGGCGGCATGATATCCAATATAGATACGGCTTCGGCAAAACGCAGGAATTTCGCAGAGACTTCGCGAATCCACACATATTCATCATGCGCGTAGTTACTGCGTACGCATGCGATCAGATCTTCGCGCAGCCGCGCATCGCCGATCAAGTGAAAAATCTTCCATAAGGCCGAAAGCGTCACATGGACGATAAACTCCGGCTGGCTATGCGGCAGCAATATCTGCTCGTACATGAATCGGGCTATATCTGTCGCATTGTCCTTTCTACCCCTACTGGCGATATGAAAGAGAATGCGGATAGAGCTCAGAAGCGACGGTAAAAACAAACTGTGAAATGAAGAAACCCCGGGTAGGGAAAGTCCCTGGAGCACAAACTTTCGCAATGCCATTTCAAATACATCCGGCTGTCCTCTAACGAATTCCACCATTCGCGCGTTCGTCACTACCGAAAAACACCCCATCGCAGAGAGTAATTCTTCTTTTTTGGGCTCGCTCATCTGCTGCGCGTCCCCAGCCTCAGCAATGCGCCAAAGGGCTGTCTCTTCGGGGGACCTGAGCACCTCTCCCAATCTTTGAGCGACTCTCGCGGGGATGCCGGAGATCTCTCCCCCGGGGCCAACGACTTCAATCTGATCTTCCCAAAATTTATCACTGAATTCGGGAGAATGCACCATCCATAATAAGACGAGTTTACCTTTATATATCTCGATAAGCCCTTTTCGGCACAGCTCATAGAGACCGTCCTCAAAACGCTGTGCTTCTTCAGGAAGGATCGAGATCCTCCTCCAAAGCGATTCTAACAGACCATGGAGTACGCAGACGATGTGTTCGGCATCCGAGCTTAGCCGCAATGCAGACAGATTATCCAAACAGTCACGCAAACTGCGGTATGCTTCCGAATCTTTTCGGATGCCCCAGATCAACGCCTCTACATCAGCCGCATCCAATTCCCCTTTCAAAAGCAATAGTCTCAGACGACATACATATTTTGTATTGGCGTTACTGCTAATATAATTTTGCCCTAGGAGTTCCCGTAACGGCAGCAGCGTGTCATGTCTATAGATCGTCATCCTTATTTTATCTACTTTCTGATACCTTTGCTCGACTGCCTCGAAATCATCGAGCAGATCGATCTGGGGGAAGGTATTGCCGAACCCACTGGAGAGGCCGCCGATCATAGAAAAATTTTCTCTAGCATCCCTATTAAGCGCCGCCAGGTCTTCTCGACAGATTCCGCTCACATAAATATGCAAATCATCTATGTCACTGCCCTTGATCACCGCTTTCCTCGTGAACGAACAAGAGGTAACAACCATACTCTCAATCTTGCCTGTAGATGCTAAAGCACAGATACTCTTCTTAAGTCCCTCTATGAATAAAAGAAACGCCTGCCTTACTTCTTCCGTAATGTTCATACGGTATAGTTTCTCTGGAGAAAAGATCCGCACGGTAAATGGAGGAAAGTATTCCTCTCTCTGTAATGAGGAAGAAGCGCTTCTGATGAAAATAATTTCTTGTTTCATCGCTTCTTGCGCTGGAGAAGAACTGCACCCCCGGGACACTTCTCGAACGGCTTCAGAACCGTCCCCGAACGGCTTCAGAACCGTCCCTAAGATACTCTTCAAGATTCGCACAAGAGTCAATAAAACCGGGACAACCGGTTTTTCTTTTTCAGCGACAAAGACCGCTCCTGCAGACCATGTTCTCTCCTTACCGGTAAAAATATCTATATCTTTCTCATAGATGATATTTTCGTGGAAAATCATCTTTAAACCAGCAGGCAAAAATTGGCTCACTACCCATCCGGCAGTAAGATCGGTAAGAAAATGTTCCTCTATACGGACCGGATCAAAATAAGAATACTCGGACGGACGGCATGGCGCATTTATCTCTTGACCCATTACAATCCCGAGCCTGTGCAGGTGGATACGCATCATTTCCGGGTGAGGCTCGGTGGCAATATGGATTAACTTACCACCATTCACCAGTACCCTATTGGCTTCCTGCAGAAATGCCGTTAAATCAGAAAAAGCGGGAAAAGAATCTAAACCGATTACGACACCTACGCTTTTATCTTGTATTGGCAGCCGACTGGCATCTGCAGCAACCGCCTTGCCTCCTGCCTCTCTTATAATCCGGCAACCTGGCCTATTCCACTCTACCTGAATTAAGCGTTCCTTCCAGGCAGGCGGGAATAAATCCGATAATGCTCCCCTTCCTGCGCCGACATCAAGAATGCGCGCGTGTGCGGGGATAAAAGTTTCTAAGCGCGCAAAGATACTTGCTACCTCCTCCTCATAACGACCGCATTTGGCATTGTATGGCTCTGCAATCGCACCAAAACCATATAAAGCCTGTTCTTGTGATTTTTTTTGGGCAATTTTATCCCGAGTAGATTGAAGTTCTCTTTCAAAAGGCACCTTACCCATCGCATCGACATAGTTTAAAAGTACATCCAACTCATAGGGAAAGTTTCGCGAGAGATCTTCAATCTCTTTCATATCCATAAACTCCAATAAGTTTTCTAAGCGTCGCCTGTTGAGCTGTAGTGTTTTAACATCGGTATACCAGCCTCTCTTATAGTAAGAAACCGCCAAAAGCAAAAGATCAAAACGGGATAACGCATCACCGCTTAATGTAGAAGGAAAAGACAAAAATCTGGCTAACTCTTCTGCGGCAGGATACCCCTCTGTAATCACTCTACCAGCAAGATACGCTGCACACGCAACCGTTTGTGTAAAATCATCTTTTCCTAAAATCTTGCGGTACTTAGCCGACAACTCCTTTTCATCCTCGCTCTTCTTCTGGTTAAGGGTAAAAGGCAAAACTAATCTCAAGTACGCAATAATAATGGATAGTCGATCTACTACTTCATCCAATTCCGGCAGTTTACGCATATAGGCGTAGATAAAGAATACAGTGATATTTATCTTTTCCCTCAAACATAGATAGAAAAGGTCAAAATCCGCGATGGCCTGCGCAAGAGCTGCAAGCCGAATGCGCATATCTTCATTAAGGCCTTCTAAAGAATCAACGTCCCTCATAAGATCAAGGTATTGCCTGTATCTATCCGGGCATCTAAGCATGTAAAGGAGACGGGACAAAAGCTGAAAGAGGACCGTAAAATGGGCTACGTCTGTTAAAGCGCTGATTTCTTCTTCGTGAATAAAAAGAACGGCGGTGCCGTCTTCAGCCAATTTCACTTCATTGACTGACGATGGAACTATGACAATACGTGGCAATCCCTCCAAGGCATTCTCTTTG
>JAHISH010000235.1 GCA_018818365.1 Candidatus Omnitrophota bacterium
CTATCCTCCGAGGGGATTTTGCTAATCTCAGTAATTTCTTCAGATCCTCCAAGGCATCTGCGCTTGCGCGTAACGGATTTTCTTCTGCGATGGCACGCAAGGCATTGATCTGATCGCGCATCTTCGCCGCCTCTTCAAAACATTCTTGGTCAGATGCCTTCTGCATTGCCTCCGAGAGCGTCTGTTGCAATTCTTCGAAACGAGAGTCCAAAAACAGCTTGATTTGATTAATCAGCTTCCGGTACTGCGGCACAGAAATCTTCCCTTCACACGGTGCGGGGCATAATTTGAGACGGTAGTAAAGGCAGGCGTGCGCAGGCAAGGCCTTACAGGAACGAAAACCAAAAACCTTACGGATAATTTTTATGGCTTGACGCAAAAGTTTAACATTGGTATACGGGCCGAAATATATGCTGCGGTCATTCTTTTGTATTTTCTTGCGGCGGTATACCGACACAACGGGAAACTTCTCATCGGTAATGCGAATCCACGGGAATGATTTATCGTCTTTTAAATCAATGTTATACGGAGGCTGGATTTTCTTAATTAGCGCCGCTTCTAAGATCTGGGCCTGCGTTTCCGAAGGAGTCAGACGAAACTCTAGGTCCATTATCTTTGAGACCATCGCCTGAGTCTTGGAATCAAGCGGACGGGTAAAATACGATTGCACCCGTTTCTTAAGTGACTTGGCCTTGCCGATATAGAGCACCTTGCCCTGCTGATCTTTAAAAAGATAGGCCCCGGGAGATTCCGGCAGCCGCGCGGCTTTTTCTTTTAAGTTTTTTTGTTCCATTGCCGGAGATGTCGGATTTCTTTGACATGGAATATAACACAAAAGATCAAATAGGAAGCCGCTCCTCCTGCAATCGCCAAAGCAAGCGCGGCATATTTATGCACGGGTAAGCGAATTAACGTAACACACACCACCCCCATACACAGGCTTGCCGCAAGCATACGCATAAAAGAAGCTGCTACTGCCCGCACCCCAAAACCGCCGATCTTCTTTCTTAATAGAATCAATAACAAAACAAAGGTATTAATCCCGGAGAGCGACGTTGCCAACGCAAGCCCCGCGAGCTGTAAAGGAAACATTAAAAGCGCATTCAGAATAATGTTTATGATTAAACCGATCCCCGCGACCTTGGTGGGCGTCTTGGTATCCTTTAACGCAAAAAAGCAAGACTGTAAGACTTTTGTCCCTGCGTAGGCGCACAATCCTATACTGTAGAAGAAAAACGCTCTTGACGTAAGGTGCACAGAATTGAAATCAAACCTTCCTCCTCCAAAAAGCACCTCAACTAACGGCCTGGCTAAGACCATAAACCCGATGGTCGACGGGACCATCACCAGAAAAGAAACACGCAACCCCCAGGACAGCGATTCTTTAAATTTCATACGGTCACTCTCTAGCGCCTGTATGGAGAGCGTCGGCAAGAGCGCTTGTGTCAAAGAATTGCTCAATACTCCTAAAGGGAATTGAATAAGCCGGTAGGCAAAATAAAGGACCGCCACTCCTCCCTCCCCAACTATCCAAGCCAGCGAACCAAAGATCGAATCCACAAAATTATTTACCTGATAGATGCAGGAACTCAATACCCGGGGAACCATTAATTTCCCGATAGAAGCCGCCGCAGGATGACGGAAGCGCCGAAACAGTTGAAGGCGAAACCCTTTCTTATATAACACCGGGATCTGGATGCAAAGCTGCAAGAATCCGCCGATAAGCACCCCTAATGCCAACCCCTTAGTTCCCTCGCCGAAAAAAAGCGCGCAGACAATTAAGGAAATATTCAAGAAACACGGCGCAAGGGCCGGTACCACAAAATGCCGCAGGGAATTAAGTATCCCCATAGAGTACGCAGCCAGACTCACCAGGAGAATATAGGGAAAAATCAGACGGGTAAGCTTCACGGTGGCGGCGAGTTTCTCCGGAGAGGCAATGAATCCGGGAGCAATAAGACGTACTAAGACGGGTGAGAACAATATTCCCAAAAGCGTCAGGCACATGAGTGCCACCAAGAGGAGATTAAGGACTACGTTCGTCAACTCCCAAAACTCCTCTTTGGTTTTCCTGACGGTATACTCGCTGAATACCGGCACCAGCACCGAATTCATCGCGCCTTCTCCCAGAAAATCGCGGAATAAATTAGGGATACGAAAGGCCACGACAAAAGCCTGCGCATAAAGGTAAATCCCGAAAAGGCGGGCAATGACGACATCGCGCACGAATCCTAGGATGCGGGAACAAAGAGTCGCGGCCGCGATCACCCCCGCGGATTGTGCCACATGGCGCGAAGATTCTTTTAAGAAAGATTTGTCTGTTGACATGCCCTGATAATTATGTTATAAGTACGGCAATATAAGAAATAGACTACGCGAACCGAAGGAGAACTGTTATGCCAAGAAGAAAAACTTCAATCAAATGCGCCCGTGCCGATAGAAAGAAACACATACGCAATCTAAAGGTAAAACACCCCTTGAAAAAAGCAATCAAGAAGCTTCAGTCGCTTCTTACGGAAAAGAATATCGTAGAAGCAAAGACACTCCTTACTCAAATATTCTCACAGCTCGATAAAGCGGCAAAAAAACAGATCATTCACCCTAATACCGCCAATCGTAAGAAATCGCGCCTGACCAAACAACTCGCCAAGATCTCATAAGTAAAGGTTTTTATCGAGTCGAACTCCTCAGCGAAGGCGTCGCGCACAACCCTATTACTAACCGCTCCAACGCAAGAAGAGGGGGAAGTTTCCCTGTCTTAATCTCCACATCACACCGAAGAAGAAATTTCAGACGGCGTCTGGTTTCTAGTACCGCGGTCCCCTCTTTTCCCCAGGCATAGCGCAATCCGCCAATAATACGCTCAGGACGTTCTCCTTCCTTGAGAAGCCGATGCAACAAGTGCAGAGCCACATCAATCTTTCCTGATTCTATCTGCCGGCCTAAGGTAAAGGTGTTCGGAGGAATCTCTTCCCGGAAACGATAGACTTTGGCCAGCCCGGTAATTTCCTTTAACCACAAATCATATTTATCTGTCCGCTCTACGTCGAGTATCAAGATAATATGCGCCGAGGGTTTGCGGCAATAGCGCACCAGGAACTCCTTGACCTCTTTCTTTAATCCTTGCGCTTCCTTAATAAGAATGAGGCGTTTGGCACTCTTCACCGGAAGACAGAGAAGCTTCTCTTGAAGATCACGCAGCGTCAACTCACGCGCATATAACGTATCTTGGTTAAAAGACGCTACCGCGGCAGGAAGGCTATTTTCTTTAATTTTCTGAAAGAAGGCGTGCTTAGAGGGAGGATCTTGCCCGATACAAAGATAGACCATCGGTTACCATTGCTCCACAGTGCGCTCGACAATGCGACGGGCTAGGTCTGCCACGGCATCAGTGACTGCCTGTTCATCAGTCTTAGTGACGACGTTGGCTAAAGTAGAAGTTCCGGGGAAATAGGTAGTCTCTCCGGTAAAACCGGTCTCTTGCCAGACCTGCGCGTTCTCTTTGTTATCCCAAAGAATGAGGTTGGCGACGATAGCCATACGGTACTCGGCCACCTCATCGTTTTCGTCATACCGCAAAGGCTCCTTGCGATATTCGATAAGATCTGCCTTGAGGATCAAATCCGCAGTCTCTTCCTTGGCCGGTCTGAGGTTTCCGTCCCAAAGATATTGGTTGATCACTTTCTTGGTAATCTCCGTATTCAGCATTGGCCGATAAATGCGATATCTGGCGTTCTCTGCACCGTCTTTGGTAACATCCATCTTATTCGTAAAGGGCGTAATGTATATGGTCTTAAATTTATCGGAAATCATGGAACGGGTGGTATATCCGCAGGATGCAAGCTGCACGCTGCAGGCGACAAGCGCGCCCCCCAAAAGCAATGTTTTAACCTGAAGCCTGAAACCTGGAGCATTAAGCCAACGTATACTTTTTCTTATCATTTCATCCTCTCCATAATCTGCAGCCGCTCTAATGACTTGGCTGCCCATTGGCTCCGGGGATACTTGTTAATTACTTCATTGTAATATATCTTTGCGGACTCATATACCTCTTGTTTCTCGTAAAATCTGCCGATCTCGAAATTACTCTCCGCATCTTTCTCTCGCAGTGTATTGATATTCTTCTCTGCCTCCCGTGAAAGGGCGGCCTCGGGGTTCTCCCTTACAAAATCTTCGAATTTCTCCTTTGCCTCTTGGGCCGCGCCCTGGTCGTATTCCGGCCCGCGGGAGACTGCCGCACGGCATTCAGCGATCTGGTACCGCGACGGCTCTACCCATTCGCTTTCGGGGTAATTAACGATGACCTTATTAAAGGCCTCTTCTGCCTCATAATAACGCATCAACCCCTTGAGCACTAAGCCCAGCTTATACTCCGCCTTCGACGCTAAGGGGCCATAGGTAGAATTTTCGATCACTTTATTTAAAATCTCAATAGCCGGA
Source organism: Candidatus Omnitrophota bacterium (assembly GCA_018818365.1). Taxonomy (GTDB): domain Bacteria; phylum Omnitrophota; class Gorgyraeia; order Gygaellales; family Profunditerraquicolaceae; genus JAHISH01. Next base: position 4,441 of record JAHISH010000235.1, read on the forward strand.
TTATCGACGGGAATGGTCACTCCTAAAACCTTGCGCTTCTCTCCGGCAATGAATTTCTCCGCGATCGCATACTCTCGCTCGATGACCTCTTTGATCCGCTCGGAAAAGGGATATTTATCGATTACTTTCTGGTAGGCCAGATATGCTTCGAAAAGCCTGTCTTGCGCTTCTTCGATAAGCCCTACGTAATATTGGCTCTCCGCGGCTTCGGCGGATTTCGGATAATTGCTAAGAAGCTTCCCAAACTCTTTTCTTGCATCATCATAGTTCTTCTGATCGTAGAAGCTTTTGGCATACTCAAACTGTTCTTGGGGAGTTTCCTTGGGCATATTCTTAGGATTCCACCACTTGCCGGTCTTAGGCGACCAGATCCAGTAGGGATAGGCAGGACTGACGGCGACTGCCGAAAAAAGAATAACAAAAATAATGATTTTACGTAAAAACATATGTCTACTTTAACATAGCCGTATGGCTTTGTCAATCGCCAAAACCGGCGGATTCTACCAGGAAAAATAGGCATAGGGAAGAGTAATCAGGAGCTCATTAAGCCGGACTAACGCGGCAGCCATTCCCTCTAACGCATACGCGCAAAAACTGGCAAGAGGTGGGCACAACCCCGCGGAGATTACCAGGCTAAAACCAGCCATTGCGATCAAGGTCGCTAAAGGAAGAACCACGATATTCGCCAAGACAGTAACCGGAGAAAAGAATTTAAAGTGGTAGGCTATCAAAGGCGCGGTGCCTACCCAGGCAGCCGAAGAGACCATAAATCCTTCTATAAGTAAACGGCAGGGCCTTTTTACCGAAACCTTTGAAGGAATAATGGTTTTAAGCCAGGGATATACAGAGACTATCGCGATCACACTTACAAAAGAAAGCTGGAATCCTATTTCGAATAATTGACGCGGGTTCCCCATTAAAATCGCGAATGCCGCCAAGGCCCAGGCATTATGCACCTGCGGCTCCCGTCTCAGCCAAACCCCGAGCATAATAAAAACCGCCATAATCGTGGCACGCACCACCGGCGTCGATGCCCCGGTCATCAGGCAATACCCCATGACAGACGGCACAAGTATCCCTATGCGGACTCTACGCGGAACGCGTACTACCTTCAGTATCATTAAGAGCATCGCTACGACAATGCCCACCATAAATCCGCTTACCACCAAAATATGCACCGTCCCGGATTTTATCATTATCCGGGAAATACTGGCGGGGATATAGTTTCTTTCCCCCAGGATCATCGCATACACAATGCTGGCAGGGATAGGGGAAAGGTAGCCATGAAAAATCTTTCCGATAGAATGCTTTGTGGCCAGCGCGATCTTCTTCACGGAGAATCCGCGATGCGCATGCACCTTCCGGATCTGACGCAAAGAATCTACGGTAACGATATAAGACCCCTCCCTTGCATTTCTCCATGGCCTGCGCATCCTGCCCCGCAGAAGTAATTCATCCCCATACCCTGCCTTAAATGCGGGGCGCACCCAGACTGCAACTTTTCCTGTACCTTGATAGGTTTGATTTCCGTCGCGTATTGTATCGACCGTGAGGATAAACTTTGTCTTCCCATTTATCAATTGTGGTTCCCGCGCCACTCTTCCTTTAAGGGTATACCAAATAGCGTACGGATCACCGACAATGCGCACAATATGATTAGAGGCAAGGATCAAATTATTACGCCAGCTTACTACGCCAAGAAGAAAAATAAGAAACGAAACTGCGATATAGAACCAACGTTCGTATTTTAAAAGTAACGCGCAGACAAATACGACAAATAAAGTACCTATGCCAAGCGCCTCAAAAGAAAGCCATATCTTATCGGCACATGCGATTCCCGCGGCAAAAAGAACAACGACAAAGACGAGCGGTCGTTTCATTTGACGAAAAAGTAACTTTGAAGCTTTTGGTATTTCGTATCGGTAACGCCCTTGATAGCCTTTAATTCCTCTACGCATAAAAATCGTTCTTGGAGACGATGGGCGATAATGCGGCCGGCAATCTTTTTACCGACTCCCGGCACGCTCATCAAGAGCGCCTCGTCAGCAGTATTAAGATTAATCCTTCCGAAATCCGCGTCAAGGTTGATCGCGGCTTTAAGGGGCGGGTATTTTTTCTGCAGAAGATTGATTCCTATCCCAAAAAATACCAGGCAGGCGAAGAATAAGATTATTTTGCGTTCCTGAGGCGTAAGATTAAGCATATTCCCCTTCCTTCTACTATAACTGACGCAGGGGGAGGGGAAATCTCACTTAAATTTTTTACCAATATCAGACAGAGATGCACAATTTTGCGGGAGCGCGCATCCCTGAGGGGAGGTACCCTTTGCAGAAAGAAAGCTTTACTTCAAACAACAATGTTCACGAGCTTCTGAGGAACCACGATGAATTGCCGGATAGGCTTATTTTGAATCCAGGGGGAGAGTTTCTCATCGGAGAGGACGTGCGATTTAAGATCTTCTTCTGTAATATCAGCGGGGAATTCCCGGCGCGCGCGCACCCTGCCGTTTACCTGCACCACCATCGTCACGGTTGATTCGATAAGATACTGCGGATCGTACTTCGGCCAGGCAACCTTGGTAATACTACCCCTGCCCCCCATCATCTGCCAAAGTTCTTCGCAGAAGTGCGGGACAATCGGCCCCAATAAGAGGACCAAATTCTTGAATACCTCTTTATCCGCCCCGGATTGATAGATGGCGTTGGTTAATTCCATGAGGCTAGCAATGGCAGTATTAAATTTAAAGTCTTGGTAATCGTCAGTTACTTTCTTAATGGTCTTATGCAAGGCTTTCAGCACATCGGGGGCAGCTTTTTCCTTAAGGTTCTCCTGGATTCGCCATACGCGGTTTAAGAACCTGAACGCGCCTTCGATGCCCCGGTCATCCCATTCCAGCTCCGTCTCCGGGGGAGCGGCAAAAAGGATGAAGAGCCGCATGGTATCTGCGCCGTAACGCTTGATGATCGAATCCGGGTCGACGATATTGCCGCGCGATTTTGACATCACCTCTCCGTCTTTTAAGACCATTCCTTGCGTAAGCAACCGATTAAAGGGCTCGGGAAAATCGATCATCCCTAAATCCTGAAAGAACTTGGTAAAGAAACGAGAGTATAGCAGGTGCAAGATGGCATGCTCGATACCGCCTATGTATTGGTCTACCGGCATCCAGTATTTTGCCTGTTTCTCATCAAAAGGCGCTCCTTCGAATTTCGGCGAGCAGAAACGCAGGAAATACCATGACGAGTCAAAAAAGGTAGCCATAGTATCGGTCTCCCGACGGGATTTACCTTTACATTTCGGGCAGGAGACTTCCACAAATTCTTTTACTTTTCCTAAGGGACTACCGCCCTCTCCGGTAAACGGCGCGTCCCTGGGAAGATCTACCGGCAAATCTTCATAAGGCACCGGGACAATCCCGCACTTCGGACAATAGATCATGGGGATCGGTGTGCCCCAATATCTCTGACGGGAAATAAGCCAATCGCGCAGGCGCCAATGGGTTTGTATCTTGCCGATGCCTTGTTTCTCCATCCATTCGGCGATCTTCTGCGTTGCTTCCTGATTCTGCAGGCCGTTGAATTGCCCAGAATTCACCTGTATCCCGTCTCCCTCATACGCTTCCTTCATCTCGCCTGGGGACTGAAGCGTGGAGCCTGAAGCTTGAATTACTACCCTCATCGACAACCCATGCTCTTTTGCGAAGAGAAAATCCCTCTGGTCATGCGTAGGCACTGCCATGATCGCGCCGGTACCATAATCCATAAGCACATAATCCGCAATCCAAATCGGGATCTCTTCATTATTCACCGGATTAATAACGTACGCACCGGTAAAGACCCCTTCCTTTTTTACGTCGGAAGAAGCGCGTGTAATCTTGGACTCTTTGACTACTTTCTCAATAAATCGCAAGGCTTCTTTCTCTTGCGGCGTGCCCTTAATAAGTTCCTTGACGAGCGGATGCTCGCACGCCAAGACGCAATAGGTCGCGCCAAAGATAGTATCAACACGGGTAGTAAATACCGGAATGACCGTATCAGAACCTTTAAGACGAAAATAAATCTCTACTCCCTGGCTCTTCCCGATCCAATTAGTCTGCATGGCAATCACCCGTTCCGGCCAATGCGAGAGCTGCTGCAAATCATCGAGGAGACGTTCTTTGTACTCAGTGATCTTCAGATACCACTGATCTAAATCTTTCTGATCTACTTTTGTATGACAACGCCAACATCCTCCTTCTACAACTTCTTCATTCGCAAGGGTAGTCTCGCAGGAAGAACACCAATTGACCGCGGAGGCCTTTTTGTAGGCAAGCCCTCGCTCGAACATCTTTAAGAATATCCATTGGTTCCAGCGGTAATAGTCGGCGTCGCAGGTAGAGACCTCACGTTCCCAATCGTAGGAGAAACCCATCTGTTTTAATTCGCTGCGCATCATATCAATGCACTTATGCGTCCAGATATCGGGTTTTGTTTTATTTTTTATCGCCGCATTCTCCGCGGGCTGGCCAAAGGCGTCAAATCCCATCGGATGCAAGACCTCATACCCCTGCTGCATCCGGAAACGTGCGGCCACATCAGCGATAGTGTAATTGCGCACATGGCCCATGTGGATCTTTCCCGACGGATAGGGGAACATCTCCAGGAGATAATATTTCCTCTTGGCAGGATCGGAATCAGCGCAGAAACTCTTATTGTCTTGCCAATACTTCTGCCACTTTTCCTCAATTTCTTTAAAAGAATATATAGTTGCCATTTAATCCTTGTGAAGATTTCTTACTGTTTTAAGATTTTTAAGATCATCGCCATCTTTGCGCGTAGGGGTCTCCAAGACGAATGCCTTATCAGCGAATGCAGGATGATTGATAATCCTGCGCATCCCTTCCATGCCGATCGCGCCTTTTCCTATATTCTCGTGCCGGTCATGATGAGAACCTAACTTCCCGAGGGCATCGTTGAGGTGGATCAAATGCAAGTGTTCTAATCCTACTTGCGTATCGATCTCTGCGATCACCTTTTCAAATCCCTCTTTCGTCGCGATATTATTCCCTGCGACATACGCATGCGCGGTATCAAAACACAAGCCGAGGCGTTCTTTGCGTTTGACCCCCTGAAAAACCTTACGTTGATGAGCAAAAGTATAGCCTAACCAGGAACCTGCGCCTGCGGTATTCTCCAATAATATTCCCACGCGGCACTTCGCTGTCTTTTCGATAATCGTATTAAGCGCATCAACAAGCCTCTTGAGCCCCTCTTCTTCTGAGGTCTCCTTATGGCTGCCCATGTGGGTGACGATAAAATCAACCCCGAGCTCCTGCGCATCCTGAATATCTTCGATATATGCCTCTATGGATGCATGGTAGAGCCGAGGCTCAGGTGAAGCTAAATTTATAAGATACGGGATATGAACAAAAACCGGAGATATCTTAAACTTCTGCTTATTTGCCCTAAATGCATGTATCTCCTCGGGAGCAAGCGGCTTGTCACGCCGCCACTGCCGGGGATTACGGGAAAATATCTGCATGGTATTGCAGCCTAAGTCATGTGCTGCTACCAGCGCCAGTGAAGCCTTGCCCGCACCTGAAATATGGACTCCCAGTACCATGATGAGCTCAATTATACCCCAGCTGCCGGAGAGCGTCAAGACAATGAAGCTCCTCGAACATCACGCGAAGGGTGCCTTGATGACCAATAGCGGAATACTTGAGCGGACTTCTTTATTATCCGCAAATACGTTCGGGATGGTAAACAAGGAAAAGCGAGCGTCTTGTCAACTCTATTTGATAAGTAGTCAAAACAGAAAACGCGGATTCAGGAGGCGAAAGTACAAAAAGGCGGCATACTTATGCCGCCGCTCTTTAATTTCAGAAAAAGGTGAATCAGATACTGCACTCGCTGCTGCGACTTGTTAATTTACCCGCAATTACGTATCGGTAAATTATCCCGAGGTCGAAGACCGGGGGCCTGCCTCGTGTAACGCTTAATTCATCCGCTATAATCCATCGGGGAATTAATCCCCACGCTTTGTGTGGGGATCTACGTGTTAGTATCCACCATATTTTTGCTTGTTAATGAGCGCATAATTTACGGAGCAGCGAGAACGTAAATTATATGCGCGAATTAATCCCCACGCTTTGTGTGGGGATCTTCTGCTGAATCAGATACC
>JAHISH010000236.1 GCA_018818365.1 Candidatus Omnitrophota bacterium
AGAATATAGCGGCGGGACTAAGATTCGAGAGGAATTCATCACCGAATATACTTCTCCGGACAAAGGATCCCATAGAGAATACTTGAGCCCCGGAAGCAATAATTCAATCTCCCCCCAAGCGTTTTGAGATTGATTCGCAATAAAGAAAAACGTCTCCTCGCCGGTGCGATAACAAGCAGAAAAAAGCCCCTCCGACACTTTAAATGCGTTTTGAAATTCTTTATTTATCCCTGCAATGCGATTTATGAGCTCCTCACCATCATTCTCTCCTTCCAAATGAAAAACCGGGAATTGGTCCCGAGTCAGCTGCGCAATCAGATCTTTCGTTCTTTTATCTGCACCATTTTCGCTAAAGATGACAAGCGCAGAAAACTCGGCGTTTCCGATCCTTAATTTACCCGACCGATAAACCGCATGTGATAAATCGTATTCAGAAATAACCTGGAAATCAATCTTGTCATTAAAGAGACGGTCACAGAACCCCACAAAACGCCGATTAAGAGAATCGGCATTTTCTGTCTTGCGTAAAGGCGTATAAAACTCTTTCATCGCGTTTAAAGGATAGAGGAACGCGATAGGCGAAATACGCTGAGTGTTAGAAAAAATATAGCTGCTGCGTTTTATGTAATCGGCAAAAGGCTTGAATGTTTCCCAGTATGGCTGAGGCATGAATAGCGAGGGAGGATAATCACTGCGCTGTATAATATCGTCGACGGAGTAGTAGAAGGCATGCGGGATAATCATATTCGCGCCCAATAGAAAAGCCCAATCCGTATACTGCTTCATTTTCCGGGTCGAAAAAGCCCAGCCATTCCCGCCAAAGATCTCACAGGAGATCCTTTGAGGAGGAGAATGCAGTTCCCCGATAGAAGCGATCACTCTGCCCGTAGCCGCGGAGAGAAGATGATCTGCCCCCCAATCAAATCCGGGGATATGCGCGAAAGAAGAAAAAATTCCTCCCGTTGTCTGGATAATCCCATAGGGATCGTCGTCATTCATAAGATGTCCGCAATAAAAGATATCCCCATGATTTTTTGCCCAACGCGCAAGAGCCGAAAAGAAGTTCGTCTTTGTTTTCCCTGCCACAAGCGAATAAAAATCGCTCCTGACGCGCGGGGCATGCGGCGTATCAAAAAAAAGCGCGGGAAGCGACTCAATCAGCGAATACCCGTAACGGCGCATAAAATCATCTGCAATCGCATCGTTCCACGGTAAAGGAAAATCAGGCCACGAAGAAACAATCGGCTCGTCGAAACAGAAACCGATTACCGTATTCCCGAAGTATTGCTTAAACCGCACGTAGTACTCTTCATGCGTCAAAGACAAGAATCGCGAAGTACCCTCTGGGCTTAACAAGTCAACAGCGTCGCCTTCCCTTTTGCGAAATACTAATGCACGCCATCTTCCTTCAGGAATATTCCAATATATATCATGATTACGCATCCTCCCTTTTATGTTTAGAAAGGAAGAGGCGTCATCTATTTTATTATTCTCAAGAAATAAATAGGGCACAATATTCGTAGAATAAGGCACAGAGAAAACATTCGGGCCCTCGAGATAACGAGTAGAATACGACAAATGCTTTATGCGGTTCTCCCGAGGCACCTCATATCCGGCCTTCCCCGAAATCCAATTATACTCATCATAGATAATAACTCTCATGCCCAGCTGCTTTACGGTCTCAAGAATCTGGGAATACATAGAAAACCACTCGTTCCCTAGATATCTCTGTACCAAGCCGGTACGGGCGTGGGGGATAACGATCTCTACCCCCTTTTCATACATTTGAGTAAGCTGCGCGATTATCTCCTCTTTCTTGAGATCTCCATTAAGAAACCAGAAAGGAGCAACACTATACCGGGATGGTGGCTCTTTAAACTGCTCACTCTGAACTGCTGCGGCGCAAAGCCCCACACGAATAATCCCACACACAATCAAACAAAATAATACTGCAGAAAACTTAAAAAATAAACTTTTCATCTTCCCCTACTTCCTACTATATAGTCTCCGAAAAGTATATAGCTCCCGCCGGAAAGAGGATCTCGCGAATCCCTCAAGGGGGAGCCTGTATAAGATCATACGAGGATTAAAACTCTGTATTTATCTGCGTATAAAACCGCTATATAATGAGTTTTGAGTTTTTCACAAGAGGGTTTTTTCTAATTTCCTCAATAATTTCAGCGGAGATGCCCGGTTTTTCCAGCTTATAGTATAAATAATTCTTATATCCTTCTACCCCTGGCTGGTCAAAGGCATTGACCTCCAGAAGCTCTCCTTCAAATGCGGTAGCCATCTCAAAGAAGAACAATAAGGCCCCCCACGTACGCGGCGACACCTCAGGGAGTATAATCGTACAGTTCGGCCGCGACTGCCGCACTAACGCCCATTCGGTTG
>JAHISH010000237.1 GCA_018818365.1 Candidatus Omnitrophota bacterium
ACTCTATGCACTTCTCTTTAAGAAGAGTGGAAATCTTTATTTCTAATGTACTCTGCATATAAGGGTTATTCGACTGGAATAAGAAGTTTCTGGCCGACCCGTAGCTTACTGGCTCCCTTTATCCGGTCTTTATTTACCTCATAAAGGTATTTCCAACGGTGGGCGCTTCCTAATTCCCTCTTGGCGATCTTCCAAAGTGTATCGTTCTTCTGAACAATATACTCACGCGTAGCCACCTTCACCTGGCTTTCTACCTTGACTTCTTCTTCTGTCACAAATCTTCGTTCATCGATCTTTTGCGCGCTGGCAGGTAATTCCTCGCCAGCAGGAATCATCAATTCCTCGACCTCCGCGATCATGAACTGGGCATTTCTATCCTTCTGCATACCCACCAAATCCGTCACCGGAGCTACCGCATCAAGCTTTCCGCGGCTGACGATCTTGATTTTATCTTCCTGAACATCGCTATCTAACATAAACTTCTTTACCGCGTCGGCGCGCCTCCTGCCTAACTTTTCGTTATAGTTCTCCGACCCACGGACATCGCAATTCCCGGTAATCAGAATACTTGACTCCGGATTTCTCTCTAACGTTGCCACCGCCTTGGCGAGAATTTTTTTGGCATCATCACGAAGGGTTGCCTTATCAAAATCAAAATAAACTTTTACGTTCTTGATGATTTTCTTAATCAGCAATGATGCGCGTAGCTCATTGGGCTTTGCCGGCGGGAGTTCATCTTCCATATAGTCAAAGATGATCTTATAGACGTAGACGTATCCCCGGTTCCCCCATGGCTTGGCTTGACCGGGCTGTGCAGGCCACCACCAGTATCCCCTGCGCGCGGCGTCTTTCACTGGTTTAGGGCTGGCATCCGTCGGCCACCAGGAGAATTTTTCCTGGAGCTTATCCAGTTCTGCTTGACGTTTTCCTACGCGGTCTGAGGCGCATCCGGTAATACTTAAAGTAAGAAATAAGAAAAAAAACAATCCTATTACTGAGTGTTTCCGGAGCATAGAACTCCTCCTGTTGGGGGGATTATGAGTATTGAAGGATTGTAGCATAAATGAGTAGTTGTGGAAAGAGTTTTTTAAAGATGCAAGAGGCTATTTTTTCTCCCCTAAAGCGTATAAAACACCGGTTAGATTCTTATCGACAGAAAGAACTTTATCTTCTTGCACACGCATAATCTCGGCGATGCATCCAAGGATCCTTCCTATCTCCTGATTGTAATTCTGGCTTTGCCTGCATACTTGTATATAGTCGCTGATTCGCTGCGCAGAAGGCGTAATTCCCGCACTCAACATTTTCTGCACATGCTGCCATTCCTCAGATAAAGAATATTCCTGTATAGTGGAGGAAGATGCCATCTCCCCATTGAACGCCGGGAGTGCCAATGAGGGGATATTGGTAAAATCAATCCCGCCGATATCATCTATGTGCTCTTGCGTCGTTATCACTATCTCTTCCATCGGAGAAGATGATCCTTCCATTTTATTCCACTGTACATCGCCAACTTTCTCAAGAAAAAGTTGCGCATCTCTTCTTGATAAATACATATGGCGATACCGTTCGTATTCATCCCGCTCAGCGCTGAACGTCTGACCAAATCTCAATTCGCTGAATCCGAGGGATTTAAAATACCCTCTCACAATCTTGCCTTTGGGAGCATACTCACTATCTTCGGCAGGATGTACCACAAGCAATACTTCAATCTGTGGATCGCGTATACTTGTTTCAATGGTAGCTTTAATCAATCCTTTTCCGACTCCGATAGCTTCATACTTCGGATTGACTTCCAAAAGATCTCCAAAATATGTATTTTGGACTCCCCACGGAAAACCAAAGTTCTCTTTATGAATATACATCATCCCCGCGATCTGACCTGTAGGAGATTCGCCTACCAGTAATATACCTGGAGTTCCGGGAGTATTAGTTCGAATCGCGCGATCCCACTGGGCGCGCTCAAAGTAATGCCTCTGTTCTTGCGCAAACCAGCGGTCTAAGAATTCTTGCATACCTTCCGGATCAGTAGTCCTCTTCAACCTCCCCCTTTGTGGGGACGTTCCCTCGGAGGGCACCCTTTCGTCTCCTAATTGATTGTCGGGCAATTCATTAGAAGACGCACGTTCTATAGGAGAAGATACCCTTCCTCTGGAATCATTTTTCGCTCTTTGCTCCCTTTCAATACTTGCGGCAGCAGCCCACAATCGTTCTAATCTCTGATTGAATAGAGTAAATTCTTCTTCTGTTAACGGTCTCCCGTGATAAAATTCTGCGATCTTTCCTCCCAGCGGCGTAACCAGGTAGAGTTGTCTCTTGAAAGACAAATTATCCGGATCATTCCACCAGGAAGCTACTACGTCTTTTGGCCCGCCGTGAATAAGAAGAAGATCCAATATGCCAGGACCAGCGCCATTTGGATAACCATCCACCACATACAAAACACCGCTTAGTTCTGCCACCGGATAGTAATACCCCAAATCCTCCATTTCGTATACCCACGCCGGAATGCCGCGATCGCGCAATCTCCTCACGATCTTACTCGAGTAATCCTGGCACGCCTCTGTGCTGCGCGCGCCAGCCTTTACTTCTGCAATAACCTGCGCGAATACACGAGGAACACTTTCCTGCGCTACTGGCGAGGAGGCGCCCTCGATTGACTGGCCTTGCGGCTGAGGACCGGTGGGGCTGGAGGGCGCCTCAAAACTAACACTTCCAAAAGTAGAAATATCAGCGGCAATGTTGTATTTGGATTCCGGTAAAACAGGAAGCGTAATAGCTATTGCGGAACTGGCAGATTCAATTAATTCAATTCCACCGCTTATATAATGACGTATGGTCTGGCCAAAAGGAGTGTATACAGACTCTTGGATATCATATTCTCCTTTCTCGAAAGACTGCTTGTATTGCTGATAATAAGTTTCTTTTGACCAAGGATCTTTAGAAGTAAGGTTTGAGAGGTTGCGGGAATCGATAAGTTCTCTTCCCAGCTCAGGGACGGTTCTGAAGTCGTGCTCAGAAGTGTCCCTCTGTCTTATTAAAGGGACACTTCTCATCTTAGATTCAGAACCGTCCCTAAATTTAGTTTTATACCACTGCGACAGTACCAGAGAATAGTAGACTTGACGTAGCGGCGCGTAGCGACGGGATGAATTAACTACTTTGACAAGATGCGGCAAGATAAGTTCTCGAATAAGCTGAGTGGAATATTCGTTTAGGGATTTGAAGCGGGGGTCTTCGAGAACAGGGACGATTTTTGAATCTTTAGGGACAGTCCCCTTAGCTTGAATTCTAATCGATGAGTCCGGGGACAGTCCCTGTTCGAACCTAAGATAATCTTCTTCCAACATTACCTTAAGGGTTGCTTTGTAGATGTAGGGCGAGCCATTGGTTTCGGTAATAATTACTTCTCCCGGGACAATCCAAGGGCGAGTGAGGGTAGGAATATTAATAGTATCGCTGCCGAATAACTCGCCTGCTTTCTCATACAATCGTTTCCAATATATCTTTCCGGTAGAAGTCTGGGGAGAGGTAAGAAGCGCAGTATCTTTCTTAAGCTG
>JAHISH010000238.1 GCA_018818365.1 Candidatus Omnitrophota bacterium
AGAGACAAATGGTTCTCCTCCCTGCCAGAAGACACGTTGGAGGGAAGGCAAGAGAACTTTAATCTCTTGGGCGATTTGAGGCGGGATATCCCAGGGGGTTTGAGGATAAAAACACATCCGACAACGGATATTGCAGTTATGCGTAAGATTAACCCCTAATTGCCGCGGTTTCGATTCCAATACAATCTTCTTATCGGTAATCTCCAATTCATTAAGAATCATATTATAGAGATACGGATTCTTATCTATGGAGACTGCGTGCAGGCATTTTCGTAACTTATTCTTTGCCCACTCGTGCTTGCCTCGTTCGCGGTCAAGCTTGGCGCGGCGTACTGACTTGCATATCAGCAACTCGTCAAGTGAGGCAACTTTATAGATATCCCAACTAAGATACTTCTTGTACATTCTTATACAAACTTAAGGTTCACCGGGGCAACCCTTCCAAAGACACAATCGGGATTACAGAATCCCTCTGCCTGATTACTGAGTATCTTACTGCGGTATTCCTTCATCTTCTCCCCATTCCATAGCTGCGCAAAGGTATTCTCCGTAATTGAACCTATCGGACGATCCGTCGGGCAGAGGCAATCGGGCCTGACCGTCCCGCCGCAGTCGACATACATCCTCTGCCATGGGGCATGACAAAGGAGAATATTCTTTTTCTCTTGAGGTACCGCTTCTTTCTCTTGGGAGGAAATCTGGGATGAATGCGTCTCTGCCTGTGCCTTATCCAGGAATCCGGGAGTCGGCAGCCAATTCTCTAGTCGTATGCCGTACTCCTTCGCCTTACACGCAACCTTATTACGGATAGTATCCAAATATCTGACCACTTCGTCATCGCGCGCATAACAGAACACATTTTCCCGCGCGTTCTGAAAATCCTCTCCGGTGGAATTAAAGAAAACTGTCGTGAATCGGTATTTCTTCGCAAAATCAAGGAACCCTTCAATCTGATGGTAATTGGAGCGCATCACCAATACATTCAGCCGCGTCTGCATCGTAGGATTGTACGTCTCTCTCATTTGATTAATCCATTCCACGCTTGCCAGGACTTGTTCGAAACGCGCGCCTTGACGGATATGCTCATATACTTCTTTGGTCGCTCCATCAATAGAGAAGGTAAGCTCCACATTACTCTTCACCAAGATCTCTGCAAGTTCGCGATTAATCAAAATCCCGTTGGTCGCAATAATCTGCCTCATAGGAAAACGCGCCGCCTCTTTTAGCATTTCGCGGAAACCCTCATACAAGAATACCTCTCCGCCCTGCCACATTACCCGTTCCAAATAGGGGAATAATCCTACAATCTCCTCGATGCACTTCACGGGTAAATCCCACGGCTTGTAATGGGTCTTGCACATAATACAGGCCAGATTACATTTATTAGTAAGAGTCACCGTAAGAGCCCTGACATTCCCGCCTAATTCTATCTTCTTGGAAGAGATATCCGCTTCATTGCGTACCATGTTATAGAACATCGGAGATTCAGGGCCGATAAACTCCTCTGCCCGGACCGACTCATCGGAAGCCTTTTCATACTCCCCCGTAAAATTAAGCTCTCCTAATACGCGTATCTGGCCGCGATAAAGCTGCTGCAACTGTTCTTGATAGGTTTCTTGCGGACAACCGCACATTCTTGCCTTACGCAGTTCTTCCGCGGCAGCGCTGAAATCTCTCTGCCGATAGTAAAGAGCGGATAATTCTCGATGGCACTGCTCAGTAATAGTCTCAAGAGGCACAATCCCTTGCCGCGTATTTAACTCTACTGCCTTCTTAAACCCCTGCAAGGCTTCCGGGAAACGTCCTTCTTCTTTATACGCCTTTGCAAAAAGAAAATACGCACAGGTATTCTCCCCATCTATCTGAATCGCTTTCTCTAAGTGCGTGCGGCAATCGGGAAAGTGCCCTTGAATATAGTACACCTTTCCCAATTCAGCATACGCCTCGCTGTTCCCGGAGTTTAACGCAATGGCCTGCTTAAAGAGTTCTTCTGCGCGCTGATAAAGGCTCCTCTCAACGCAAAGCTTTCCTTCTTTGATTAAGTCGAATTCATTATTCATAGCGGATAGAGGATCTTAGATTGGGAAATTAAAACATGTAACATAGTATATCACAATAACTTATTATCCTCATTAAAAAATTATCGGGTTAGTTCCGGGTAAACCACCAAGAGAGATCCTGAAGTAGGTATGTGTGAAGGATACGCGCAATAACACGGTGCCCTGCTTCTGAATGATGTATTCCATCTTGAGGACTTCTTCGCAAAGAAGGCTCATCTCTATCAGTAAAATCCCCATGAAGGTCAAGATAACGAATCCCTGTCTCTTCCAGGAGATGGCGCATTGTGGCATACTCTTCTTCTTCTGCGGAGCTATACCTATTCTTTAGATAAGGAATAATCACGCCCATAAGTGGAATATTCTTACGTTGGGTCAAATCTCGAATATGGGTCAAAGCCCAAAGCGCCACTTCACCGGGTTTATTCTCCGCCATTGCCTTTCTCCCCCTCAATATCTTTTGCGTCGTAATGACTAAAAACCGGTAGGCATAGGAGTTAAGAAAAAGAAAGCTATTCACGAAGAAACCATAGTACGTAGGGATCCCCTGAAGCTGCGTTCCAAGTCCCTTCAAGCGCCCCGAAGAACTATCCTTAAAAATGATCGGCGCAGGGTTAAAGTCATTCAAACAAAAACCAAGGATTACCATATCGGGATTGAAACCCAAGACCTTCTCTCTCAAGAGGCCGTAATAATTAACCGCCTGATAGCCCCCGCATGAACAATTCCAGACCTCAAACTTCTTCCCTAAACCAGAGGTATTAAGCGCATGTTCCAGGAAACCGACATACTCTCCTGTCTCAGTGACGGAATCCCCCAAGACTACAATCCGGAAAGTCTGGTCATCTTTTTTGATGGTGCGTGGTACATCAGGGAAACCCAGAGAATTAATCTTCGTAGCTCCGCCGGGATCATGCTCCCACCCGACTAAGAGATCGGAGGCATTACGATAAAGACGGCTATTACTTTTTCCTGGGAGTTCTTTCCAGTAGAATGTATTTAATCGATATCTTTGAGTAAACCTTAAGTATCCTTCCAATATCCCCATACCGAAAATACAAGAAAAGATGCTTACCGCAATCATAAGGCTAAAAAAAACAAAATATCTTTTTTTCTTCATTTACTTTCCGTCTGCGCCAACACCTTAAAGATCCTCTCCGCGATGAAACGATACCCTTTCCCATTCGGATGCCCGTCGGGAATAAAGCAATCTCCTGACTCCCCGTACAGCTGATCAGAAAGACAGCGTATAGATTTCTTTCCCGCGATATCCTCAATGATGAGATTAAGTGCCTTATACCCATCCCCCAGATACGTATGAAAAATAATCTCTGCCCCAGAGATATTGGCCTTCTCAATGGCATCCATGAGGTTTTTCCGGAACGCATCAAGAATAATCTCATTCTTAAGCATAACGGGCCTTCCCGGATTCTGAAAGATATGGTCGCTAGGGATACGCTCTAGGATTCCCGGGATCCGCGAGCGAATCTCATCAGGAACGTTCCCATCCTGATACATCAGGAATAAGAAACGGTAAAGAAACTCTCGATACTGCGAATAAGGATTAAACTTAATTAGTCTTTCGTACCATGAGACTGCATCAGCAAATTTCCTCTGCGATTGATAAAGAAACCCTAATTTCAGGAAAGCCTCCTCGCTTGAAGGATCAAAGCGTAAAGCCTGGTAAAGAAATTTCTCCGAGGTCTCTTGGTCCCCGGCATTATTCGTTTCAAATGACTTATCCAGATACGTCTTGGCAAGTGCTTTTTGATCAGTCGCAACCTCCGGATAGCGCAACTGATTTTTCCATCGGATAAAACCTCTTATTCCAAGACGGAAGAGTTTTACCACCCGTAAATTAAAGAATTGTCTCTTCCAATACTCCCCTATTTCCTTCTTTTCTTCTGAAAGAACCAATAAATCAACGGGGAGAGGATTGACCAGATCGTTCTTCCCGATCAACAGCACCACCACGTCCGGTTTATATCGTTCTAGGAATCGGGGAAGGTTGCGCCGCATCTGCGCAGAAGTACACCCGGGTATGCCAACATTATAGACTCGGTAACGATGGGAGAATTCTTTCTCGAGCATATCCTGAAGCTGCGCCGGATATGAAAGATA
>JAHISH010000022.1 GCA_018818365.1 Candidatus Omnitrophota bacterium
ATGTGCGAAAGAATGATCTGAAAAAAGTAATCGCGCACCTGCCGGCACTCAAACAGCCGACAATCTCGAGTCTCTCCTCGGACGGCTGGTACGCGGTAGAGACAATAATCGACGAACGGGTAGTACGTACTCTGATCCCCGGATTAAAGCGCGCAGGCGCCGAAGGGATCATCGAATACCCTTTGAATAAAGTGATTTATTAGGAGGAAGCAATGCCGTGCGGGAAGAAAAGAAAAAGACAGAAGATTAAAACCCACAAGAGGAAGAAGTTACGCCGTCGTCTTCGTCATTTGAAGAAGAGAGACTGGGGTTAATCCTTAACCGGCGTTCATCGGGTTGGTTCCTTTTTAAAATCAATGAATTTACGCGGGAATAAATGGCAGGGTATACTTTGCGTGTGCCTGCTGGGCACGTTGTTCTTTGTTACCGATTCTTACGCATTAGATAAAAAGAGTTCGCGTGCGTTGAGCCACTATATCATGGCGGTAGTGCACGAGGATCTTGGGCAATACGAAAAAGCGGTCCGTGAATATGGGTATGCGATACGCTATGACCCTCGTAATGCCTTTATCCATCTTCGCCTTGCGTCGAGTTTCGTGAAGAAGAATGATGTGCCTGCCGCCATTGAAGAGCTCAACCGTGCGGCAAAGATAGCTCCCGAAACGGTAGAACCGCATGCGATGCTGGCCCTCCTTTACTCTTCCCAGAACAAATTCGATACGGCGACCACGGAATACGAATTAGCGCTTGAGAACGCCTCGAAGCTGGAGCCGCAGAATGTGGAGATATACCGCAATCTGGCGGCGGTCTATTTGCAGCAGAAGAAATTCTCCGAGGCGGAGAAGACATTCAAGTTGATACTCGATCTTAGTCCGGATGATGCCACCTCATATTTCTTTCTGGGTAATATCTCTGAAGAATTAGGCAAAAGAGAATTTGCCGAGAAGTATCTTTCTCGCGCACTGGAGTTAAAACCGGATTTCCCCGAGGCGCTTAACTCTCTGGGATATTTGTACGTGGAGGGAGAGAAGAATCTGGAGAAGGCCGAGGAGATGATCACGAAGGCTTTAGAGTTTGAGCCTAACAACGGGGCATACATAGATAGTTTAGGGTGGCTTTATTTTAAAAAAGGGAAGGTCAAAGAGGCATTGGAGAAATTAGAACGCGCCGCAACCCTTCTTGAAGACCCGGCGATTTTCGACCATTTAGGGGAGGCGTATCTTAAAGTCGAAGATGTGGAGAATGCGAAACGTTATTGGCAGAAGTCGTTGAAGCTGGACTCTGGCCAAGAGGAAGTGAAGAAGAAGTTAGAGGCATTGCGCTGACAGGCACCGTATGCGCTATAACGAAACGAAGATAAAAGAACTTCAAGATAAGGCAACGCAGATCCGCCGCCTGATCATTGAGATGTTGGCAGAGGCCGGCTCGGGGCATCCGGGAGGAAGCCTTTCGTCGACGGACCTAGTGACGGCGTTGTTCTTTTCGGTCTTACGGCATGACCCGAAGAACCCTAAGTGGCCGCTGCGCGACCGGTTCCACATGTCCAAAGGGCATTGCTGTCCGCTCTGGTACGCGGTACTGGCGGATTCAGGATATTTCCCCAAAGAGAAACTGATGACCTTGCGGAAATTTGGTTCACTGCTACAGGGACATCCCGATACGCGTACTCCCGGGATCGAAGTCGCCTCGGGATCTCTCGGCCAGGGGCTTTCAGTAGCCCTTGGGATGAGCCTGGCCGCAAAAATTGATACGTTAGATTACCGGGTCTATGTGCTTCTCGGAGACGGAGAGATACAGGAAGGAAATATCTGGGAGGCAGCGATGGCGGCGTCACACTTCCATTGCAATAATATCTGTGCGATACTCGATTATAACGGATTCCAGATAGACGGGAAGACCTGCGATATCATGAATCTTGAGCCAATGGTGGCGAAATGGCAGGCGTTCGGTTGGCATGCGATCGAGATCAACGGCCATGATATGAAGCAGATCATGGCTGCGTACGCGCAGGCGCAAGACATCAAAGAGCAACCGACGATCATTATCGCGCACACCATAAAAGGTAAGGGAGTATCGTTTATGGAGAATGTCTGTGACTTCCACGGCCGCGCGCCTACGAAAGATGAGGCAGCGCAGGCTTTAAAGGAATTATCGTAATTTACGCATATGGCAGAGGCATTATATCAACGCGACGTATACGGCAAGACGCTGGTGGAATTAGGCACACAGAATAAGGATATTGTCGTGCTTGATGCGGATCTTTCCAGTTCTACGCGCACCGGGATGTTCGCCAAGGAGTTCCCGGAGCGATTTTTTAATTTTGGGGTGGCAGAACAGAATATGATGGCCGCTGCTGCGGGCCTGGCCAGCTGCGGAAAGACCGTCTTTGTCTCTACCTTCGCGATATTTGCTACCGGCCGGGCCTGGGACCAGGTGCGAAATTCGATTGCCTATAATAACTTTAATATTAAGATAGTGGCAACCCATGCGGGAATAAGCGTCGGACCAGACGGCGCCAGCCACCAAGCGTTGGAAGATATCGCCTTGATGCGCGTAATTCCCAATATGAATATCATCGTGCCCTGCGATGGCCCGCAGACCCGGGAAGCCATCTATACGGCAGTCAGCACCAAGGGGCCGTTTTATATCAGATTAGGAAGGCCTAAGGTGCCTACCCTTGAGAATAAAGGCCAATTTGAATTCGGCAAGGCGCAGATGCTTACCCAAGGCAATGATGTCGCGATTGTCGCCTGCGGCATTATGGTCAATGAAGCATTCACCGCGGTAAAAAGCCTGCGCGAAAAGAAGATCAATGCCCGGCTTATCAATATGCATACTATCAGGCCTCTTGATGCGGCGGTGCTTTTACAGGCAGCTGAGCAGACGCGCGGTATTGTCGTCTGCGAAGAGCATGCGGTAGTCGGCGGCCTTGCGTCTACGGTCGATGAAGTCGTTGCCGAGAACCATCCCACCAAAGTGATGCGGGTGGGCATCAAGAACCGTTTTGGGCAGTCCGGTGAACCGGAGACCCTCCTTAAAGAATATAATCTCACCGCACAAGATATAGAAAAAGCTGCGCTTTCCGTTATCGGGTAGATCGGTAAGTCACTACACCCATGAACCTTCCTTGTTTCGCGAAGCTGAATATCCATCTGCGCGTCTTAAGAAAAAGAAAAGATAACTACCATTCTTTGGTTTCTTTGTTCGAACGGATTTCGCTTTGCGACCGCATTTCTCTTTTTCCCCGCGCCGACAACCGAATACTTTTCTCCTGTAATGATCCGGATGTCCCCGGGGATGCGTCTAATCTTTGTCATTGCGCCGCGGTCTTTCTACGCAGTAAATATGGAATTTCCAAAGGAGCCACGATTAGGCTGACCAAGCGCATTCCCGTGGGGGCCGGTCTTGGGGGAGGCTCAAGTAATGCGGCAGCAGTCCTTCAGGGGCTTAATACACTCTGGGGGCTGGGACTTTCTCTTGATGAACTTGCAGGATGCGCCGCAAAAATAGGCAGCGATGTTCCTTTTTTCGTCTATAACACTTCTTTTGCCCTGGTGCGCGGGAGAGGTGAGAAGGTGTATCCTTTAAAGAAGTTCGCGGGGGAAAAGTGGTGGCATATTCTGGTCGTGCCTAAAATCCACGTTTCTACGCCTTTTATATACCGGGAATGGGACAAACTGAAGGCAGATTCTCGATTGACAAAAGTACAATATGGTGATACACTATCTTGCTTTGTGTCAAAGAATAGGCACTTTCCGTTTGGCGCAGAGACGTTATTCAATAATTTAGAGCAGGTTACGATTCGACTGTATCCAGAGATCGCCAAGATAAAACAGAGACTGCAAAAGTATGGCGTGACGTCTTCTTTAATGTCCGGTAGCGGACCGGCAGTATTCGGCATTGTTACTTCGAGAAGAAAAGCCGTGACTATAGCAGGCAGACTCGCTCAAGAGGGCCGCAGTTGGCAGGTTTTTGTCGTGCGCACCGCTTAAAGACTGCACTCTCACACGCAGGAGGCGTATCATGGAGATCACTGAAGTCAGGATCGTGATGAAGGATTCACCGGATAAGAAGTTGAAAGCCTACGCGGCAGTCGCCTTTGATAATGCCTTTGTCGTACGCAATATCAAGGTGATTGAGGGCACGACCGGTTTTTTTATTGCCATGCCTTCGCGTAAGATAAAACAGGCGTGCGCGAAATGCAACTTTAAGAACGAATTACGCAGTAAATACTGCAATCAGTGTGGCGCATCGCTTCCCCTTAGCCCAAGCCCTGCGTTTACTGAAGCTGGCGGGAACTCTCATACGGAACACAAAGATATTGCCCACCCTATCACGCAATCATTCAGGGAATATCTGCAGAAAAGAGTCCTGGAAGCGTATGCGCAAGAAAAGGAACGAGTCCCGCACACCGGGGCATCCGACGCAACATATTGAGCCGCAGATTGTGTAGTAAAGATTACTGCCCGGTAGTGTAATTGAACACCTTAAGTTTTTATCTAGCGAAATCCCTGCGAACATTGTGAGCAGGCAGGAAGCACATCAGGTTTTTGAGTTATTTGCTATATAAGGTTAGGCGAAATCTCACCCGGTGCACTAAAGGGCAAGGCGGGGGAGGGTCGAGCCATAATTTGCCCGGTAGTGTAATGGTAGCACATCAGAATTTGGGTCTGACTGTCAAGGTTCGAATCCTTGCCGGGCAATAGTTTTGTTTTTTGAGGCACCGGAGTTTCAGCAATTACATACGGGGTTAAGGTTCTCCCGCAAAAAACGTGCGGGATTAATTCCGGCATACAATTTACGTTCACTCGCTATACTCGTTCCGTAAATTGTGCCGTCATTAGGAATCCTTGCCGGGCAATAGTTTTGTTTTTTGAGGCACCGGAGTTTCAGCAATTACATACGGGGTTAAGGTTCTCCCGCAAAAAACGTGCGGGATTAATTCCGGCATACAATTTAC
>JAHISH010000239.1 GCA_018818365.1 Candidatus Omnitrophota bacterium
AAAACCTATTGCTTCCTTTAGAAAACAACGTAGATTCATCAACCCGTCTTTTATTGCCTTTAATTTCGCAACCCCGCCTATCCTGACTTCTTCAACCGTAGAGACCTCCCCACGCACAAGCCCTTGTTTGATCGCTTTTAAGGTCATCTCGAGCTCTAAATCAAAGTAACTATTCTTCAGATCTAACCGCTCCATACAGACTTTCTTTATCGCGCGGAACTCATTAAAGACATCGCTGACCCTTGCGTTCCAGCGAGCATTAACCAGCCATACAAAAAGATAGTTGCCAAGACGATGAGAAAATGTGGCGTCATTACTATGTGCGCCTTTCCCGAACCTAGTCGCAATCACTAAATCCTTGCCGTCCTCTATTGCCCGGATGAGAGAAGGAATATCTTCCGGCCGGTTATTTCCGTCGCATCCGAAGAAAACAAGGACTTCACCTTTTGCTTTTTTCATCCCCAGCTTATATGCCTCCCCATGCCCGGGTTTTTCCTGCAGATACACGGGGATATTCACATTTTTAAAGAACTCAATCGTCCCATCCGTAGAACCGCCGTCTACCACCAGTATTTCATTGACCTTATCACGCGGAATCTGCGGCCAGATCTTTCTTACCGCCGTTATCTCATTCCAGGTAAAAATAACTAACGTAGTGGTCATAAAAAAATCCCCTTTAAAACTGCCGTTGGTAATCCTGAGGAGTACCAACAGGCTGTTCTTTTCTCCTCCAATAAGTCGTTGCTTCTTTCTGGATGCCTCGATCCAATAAATCCTTTCTGAATATTTTAAGGAGTACGGCGATACAAGTAAAGATACCATAGAATAATAGGCTTAAGATAACCCTGGTACTTACCCAATTTAAAACAAGCGCTAATCTCATCCACAGATAGTAAAGAGGCCTAAGCCACTGCGGAACTGCCCAGGCGGCTGTTAAAAAACTAAGGCACAAGATGCTCGTCGGCACGAGACTATGTCTGTGGCGGAAAAATATCAAGACGGTGATCACTGCGCATGCGATACCCATCGTGAATCCGAAAGAACGAAGATTTTTACTCCCGTAATCTAATTTCATATACTCACTATTTTCTTATTTTTTAAAGAATATTAATCCAGCTCAAATACTTCCTGCCACTTGACATCTCTTGTAAGGGCTTGTTGTTCTTTCTTATCGAGCAAGAATTCTCCCATAATCAAATAATCCATCTCGGTGCGCATAAAACATTTGTAGGCATCCTGAGGAGTACAGACTAAAGGCTCTCCGCGCACATTAAAGGAAGTATTGATGATAACCGGACACCCTGTTCTCTTCCGGAAGGCCTCTATCATATCATAATAAAGCGGATTGTCCCGGCGTTTTACTGTTTGGATGCGCGCGGAATAATCCACATGCGTGACTGCGGGAATCTGCGAACGCGGGGCCTTTAATTTTTCAAATCCCTGTAGCGACTTCTCGGCATCTCTTATGGGGGATCTTCGGTCCTCTTTTACCGCAGATACAAGCAACATATACGGGCTTTCTTGTGTAAGCTCGAACCACTCCGGAAGATACTCGTTTAAAACTGTAGGCGCAAAAGGCCGGAACGACTCGCGGAATTTTATCTTCAGGTTCATTTTGGTCTGCATCTCTTTGTTACGGGCATCCCCTATAATACTGCGGCTGCCTAGCGCACGCGGCCCAAACTCAAGCCTTCCCTGGAACCAACCAATGACGTTGCTTTCTGCGATCAAACCGGCGACAACTTCCGCGATCTGATCCTTTTCTAACCTTCTATAGGGGGCATTCTCCTTCTTCAAGAAATCCTCTATCTGTTCTGAATCATACGCAGGTCCTAGCAATGAGGACTTTTGCATGTCGTTCTTTCCTGAAGCAGAACGCTTATTGCCCAAATATTTGTACCAGGCAATTAACGCGGCTCCCAATGCTCCTCCTGCATCCCCGCTTGCCGGCTGGATCCATATATCTTCAAAGGGGCCTTCGCGTAAAATCTTTCCGTTACCCACGCAATTCAAAGCTACCCCCCCGGCAAGGCATAGTTTCTTCTGGCCGGTCACCTTATGGACATGCCATGCCATCTTAAGCATTATTTCTTCGGTAACCTGCTGAATTGACGCGGCAATATCCATATCTTTCTGAGAAATCTTTGACTCCGGTTTACGCGGTGGCCCCCCGAATAATCTGTCAAATCTGCTATTGGTCATACGTAATCCACTACAATAGCCAAAGTACTTCATATTAAGTTTAAATGAACCGTCATCTTTGAGATCAATCAATGTGTTTCGGATAAGACCCGCGTATCGCGCCTCACCATACGGAGCCAATCCCATAAGCTTGTACTCCCCGGAATTAACCTTAAACCCCGCATAATAGGTAAAAGCTGAGTAAAGCAACCCCAAAGAATGCGGGAATCTTAAATAATACTGAATATCAAGCATATTGGCTTTACCCACCCCGAAACTAGCAGTCTCCCACTCTCCTACTCCGTCCAAAGTCAAAAACGCAGCTTCCTGAAACGGGGACGGATAAAAAGCACTGGCCGCATGAGACTCATGATGCCCGGCAAAAAGAACCTTTCCAGTAAACTTTAATTCTTTACGTATAATCTCTGGAATCCAAAGTTTCTGCTTCAACCAGAGAGGCATAGCCTGAAGGAATTGACTAATCCCAACGGGAGCGTATGTTAAGCTGGTCTCTAGAATCCTCTCAAATTTTATAAACGGTTTATCATAGAACGCAACGTAATCAATATCCTCTATCGTACTACCCGCATTCACAAGACACCAGCGAATCGCATGCTCAGGAAAACTAAAATCGTGCTTTTTACGGGAAAACCTCTCTTCCTGAGCCGCCGCGATTATTTCCCCATCACACACTAACGATGCGGCACTATCATGATAGAAACACGAAATACCGAGTATGTTCATTGTATTGTTTTTGCAAGTGCCACTTTTGGAGTAATCAACTCATACACGTCGACCGGCCCACTCTTTGCCACGCACATAATTTCTTTCGTGGGACATTCTTGCAGAGGAAAGCTTTTTATCAACCTCAAATCGGCATTACGAGAAATCATAGCCAGTTCTTCTTCCTCACTGGTTAATCCGGAATTCAGATACTTCTCTCTATGCACCAGAACAAATTTAACACCCATTTGTCGTAAAAGTCCTGTGGTAGTATGCTCCGATAATCGCGTGGCCGATTGAGCAACTTGATGAGCATAGGTCCCAGGAGTAGTACCATTGATAATCTTTTTCTGGTGAATAGTCTGAAAGAATTTATATAGTTCGTTCGGCCCCTCAATATCCAAAGGGTACTCTGCAATTGTAAAGTCTCCCGGTTGGCCCTTAATCCAGTAATAGGCAGCAGGAACCCTGGAAACATCGATGACTTTTAAGGGCGGATAATTCCAGAACTCAAAAATAATAATACTAACGCAACCTAGCGTCACCATGAACTTTGATA
>JAHISH010000240.1 GCA_018818365.1 Candidatus Omnitrophota bacterium
TAGGTTCGGCATTGAGATCCGCTATTTTTCAGCGTTACTGCCAAAATCTGGCGAAACGATTTGACCTGATGATTTCTGCGTACAACCCCATGTCTTTTTCCGGGGAAGGTATGCAATATGTATCTGATCTTTCATTTGACCAATCTCTTGCCGAGCGTCTTTACCGACGATCATCTGACGCAGGGAGAAGACGAAGCGGGAAAGAGATTTTTAATAAGATATATCGAAGCCTTTGTGATGGGATCGCAGGCATTGATAGAATACGTTGGAGAGAAAATTGCACCCTTACGAATTCGCAATGGAGTGCGGCAGTCCTTAAGGAAACCTTTGGAGTCTCTTCAAGGGTTATTTCTCCTCCTGTGGCAGAAGTAGCGTATTCGATAACCAAGTGGCAAGACCGGGAAGACGGGTTTGTGTGTTTGGCCAGGTTTGTACCGGAAAAGGGACTACGTGAGGTTATCGGGATCCTTATAAGGGTACGGGAAAAGGGACATTGTGTCCATCTGCATATAGCAGGAAGAAGAAGTGATCGCAGATATACCCGGATGCTTGCGCGTTTGGCAGAAGAACATCATTCCTGGATTACGTTGGAGCCTGAAATGATAGGGCAAGAGAGACTTTCTTTGTTACGTTCTCATAAATTCGGCATTTCAGGCTGCCGCTATGAGGCGTTCGGAATCGCGGTTGCGGAGATGTGTAAGTCCGGGTGTATTGTCTGGGTCCCGCACGAAGGGGGGCAGAACGAAATAGTAAGCCATCCCCAGCTTTCCTATTGTGATAATGAAGATGCGGTACACAAGATTACCGAAGTATTGCAGGATACTAAAAAACAAGACCAGTTGCGTGGACATCTTGAAAAACAGAGTGAGCGGTTTTCTTTAACACACTTTGTGGGTGAATTCAAGGATACCGTAACTACATTTTTGGCTGGGAAATGAAGATAGCCTTTGTTTGTTTTTATCGGGTTTTTCCCCCCACCTTTGGAAGCGCAGCTTTGACGTATCAATTCTTCCAGAATCTGCGGGCAGAGAAGCTCCTGATACAGATAGATACTCCGAGAAATAAGCAATCTTTAGCGGAAGGCACACCGGTATTTAATCTTTGCACATGGTCGCATCGTTGGTATGTGAAGTGGGTATTTATTCTCATACAGATCCCGGTGGTAGTGCGGTTGCTTCAAACTAACCGGCCGGATACGATTATTATCGAAGGAGGGTCTTGGGTTGTCTATGCGGCGCTTGCCTTCGCATCCTTAAGTCATGCGCGGGTCAAGGCCAAGGTTATTTACCATGCGCACAATGTCGAATACCTTCTGCGGAAGAAAAAAAACAATATCCTTATTGCCTGCGTGACCAGATGGGCAGAAGGGTATGTGATGCGTCACGCAGATACTATCGTCGCGGTCTCCTCAATTGATGCGGCCCATTTTCAGAGGCTCTATCAGATACAGGCGCAGGTCAATCTTCCTGCGGTAAGTCTGGATACATTTGCCAAGGTAACCCCGGCGCAAATCAACTCCGTCTGTCGACGGTACGGGTATAATGGCAATAGTGTGCTTTTTATGGGGCTACAGGCATATAAACCGAATAGACAGGCTTTAGATTTCTTGATATCACAGGTCTTTCCGCAGGTGTTACGTTCTATCCCTGATGCGCAATTAGTGGTTATCGGGGGCAAGGTCTTACCGAGAAGGAGTTGGTTGGTGAATCCTGGTATTGTTCCTTTTGAGGATATGCCTGCGTTAATAAGCTCCGCAGCGGTCTGTACCGCTCCAGTCTTTAGCGGCTCGGGAGTCCGGATTAAGATCCTTGAATATATGGCTGCTGCCAGGCCGGTGGTGGCTACGACAAAAGCCAAAGAAGGGCTCCTGGTCTCTGACGGGGAGGATATCTATCTTGCTGATTCCGCGGTACAGTTTGCAGAAAAGATTGTTTACGTATTGCGCAATGAAGAGCCCGCACGAAAAATCGGAAGAGCTGCCCGTGAAACAATTGCATTGCATTATGACGGCAATAACATTAAGAATAGAGGGCTTTTGCATCTTTGGTCTTAGGCTATGAGTAATTACTCCCAGAAACTTTCATTTGTGATCGCAACCAAAGACAGGCCTACGCAATTGCGGGATTTACTGAAGAGCCTTATCCAGCAGTCCCGGTTGCCTGATGAAGTCGTGGTGATCGATGCGGGGATTGAGTATGGAAGTGATATTGCGGGGGAATTCCCCGGGTTAAGGATACGATATTTCCGTTCTCAGGTTTCTTCTATATCGAGCCAGCGTAACGCAGGCATTCAAGAGGTTTCCGGCGGGATGAATTTTATCGGGTTTCTGGATGATGATGTGGTTTTAGAGAAAGAGGCGATCGAAGAGGCCATGAAGTATTTCAATGATAATAATCCTGAAGTGGGGGGGGTTGCGTTTACGATGGCCAACCATCCTCGTTTATTTGCTTCATTTTTAAAGTCTCTTCCTTTAGCCCGGCGCCTTGGACTTTATAGCCGTACTCCTGGGGTAGTCTTGCGTTCGGGGTTTCAGACTATGATCGGTGCGGTCAGCGTCCCGATGCAGGTAGAGTGGCTTCCGACAGGTGCGGTGATCTGGAGAAAAGAAGTTTTTTCATCATTCTTGTTCGACGAGTATTTTTCAGGATACAGTTATCTTGAAGATCTTGATTTTAGCTACCGGGCGGCAAAAAGATACCGTCTGATGGTTATCCCTCAATCTCGCTACCTCCACTATCCGCCTCTTAACGGCGGAAGAAGCGATGAGTATCTTTTTGGAAAACAAGAGGTATCGCACCGTCTTTATTTTGTCAGGAAGAATGCTTCTCTTTCATTAGCCCGCTGTTACATGGCGTTACTACTTAAGATCATTGTGAATCTCGGTCTGGCGTTACGCCGATACCATCTGAATCTATTTTATCGAATAGCCGGTAATATTGTAGGGTTGTTTCAGAGCGTACTGAATGAGAAAAAGATTCCGCAGAGAGTTGTATATTATGTAGTATATTCTATTCGTAGGAAGAAGCTGATTTCTTACCATGGGATACCGATTAGTGTCGTCGTCCCCAACTTTAGCGAGTATCTTGTGGCCACGTCTATTCTTTCAGAGGGAGGTCTTGGTGAAGCGAAAATTCTTTCTGCGCTCCTGCAATCGCTTCAGCCTGGAGATGTTGCCTACGATATCGGCGCACATACAGGGATTTTGGCGATATTTATGGCAAAGGTAGTAGGAGATAAGGGAAGGATTTTCGCGTTTGAGCCGGCTTCAAAGAATTATCAACGGCTGTTAACGAATATACGGCTTAACCGGCTTTCCAATCTTACTGCCTTGCAGGTAGCCTTGGGGAATACATCCGGTATGCACGACCTATATTATCGCGAAGATATTGGGAGCGGGGCTCAGAGTATGCGTAAGGGGCCGCAATCGTATAAGAGTGAATCTGTTTCGTTAGCGCATGGCGACAGGTTTGTGGCAGAACATTGCCTGTTGTCTCCCCGCGCAGTCAAGATCGATGTCGAAGGGTACGAATATGAGGTTATTCAGGGGTTGCGACAGATCTTATCAGGCCGTCAATGCAAGATGCTATGTTGCGAGTTCCATCCGGGGCTCTTGCCCCAAGGAATAACTGTCTCAGGGATTATGGACTTGTTACGAGAATGCGGATTCATACGGAAAGAAACCTTTGTACGGGGCAGTGAAATCCACGGAATCTTCTATAAGGATGAGGGGAATGAAAGAAGAAAGATTTAGTTCTTGGGCATATCATCCGCTGCTGGTGCGGTTTGCCCGTGCCATCGGCCTGCAGAAATTTATGCGCAGGGTCTATTATCTGTTGCGCTGCCCGGCTCATAAGATAAAGAATATTCGCTTCGAAGGCATAGACGCTTCTTTTTATGTAAGAGATCCTTCAAGTTTACGCGCAGTAGAGACTCCTTTTGCTGATTGCAATGGAGACGAACGCAGAAGTTTACGCATGTTTCTTGGCTATGTAAGATCCGATGATACGGTTCTTGACGTAGGGGCCAGTATCGGAATTTATACCGTATTCTTGGCAAGGAAATTACAAGGGAAGGGAAGAGTGATCGCGATAGAGCCGCATATGGAAAGTTTCCGTACCTTACAAGAGAATATTGCGCTTAACGGACTTAGGAACGCTGTTGCATTCCAATCTGCCTTTGCCGACGCGCCTGGCAGGGAGTCTTTGTACACCTGTGGTGCTTCCTGTGACTTTAGCTTTGTGCGTAGGGTGCGGGATTCGCGTAGTCAGGAGATTGCGTTATGTTCCGGCGATAGCTTTATTGAAGAACACGGATTTACGCTTCCTGCGATAATCAAGATTGATGTGGAGGGGTATGAAGCGTGCGTGCTTAAGGGGTTGGAAAAAACACTTAGCCGTGCGCAGTGCCGTCTGGTATTTTGTGAGATGCATCCTCGTTTGCTGCCCTCAGGAGTCTGCCCCGAGGATATTAGGTCTTTTTTGGAAGGGTGCGGATTCCTTCAGAAAGAGGATACTGCGCGCGCTGATACCAGGCACTGGTTTTTCTTAAAAGAGGCGCCACGATGAAACGATTAAAGGTCCTTATATGCGCCTATGCCTGTAATCCTTTGAGTGACTGCCGTCTTCATCCCGGAGAGGATATCACCGGGTGGAGATTTGTCGAGCAGATAAGCAGGTTTCATGAGGTCTGGGTGTTGACGCACTCCTATAACAAGCACGCGCTACAAGAGGCGTCGGCGCAGGAGCTCTTAGGAAAAGTATCTTTTCATTTTATAGATTTGACACCGGCCTTGTGGTGGCTCTATAATATGAATATTGGCAGAAGGCTCTATTACTATTTTTGGCAGATCGCGGCATTCGCGCATGCCTATACGCTACACCGGAAGGTAGGTTTTGATTTGTTCCACCATATCACGTTCGGTAACGATTGGATCCCCAGTTTTACCGGTGCATTCCTTCGGGTACCTTTTTTCTGGGGCCCGTTCGGAGGAGGACAGAAGGTTCCGCGCACGCTTTTCTCTACTTTAACCTTAAGAGGCAAGGCTGCGGAGATACTCCGCGATTCTGCACAGTACCTGGCACGAAGGATACTTTTTCCCTATCGGAATTCGCTTCTTCAGAGGGCACAAACAGTATTAGTCTGTAATCGCCAGACACACCAGCGCATTCCGGAGCGTTTCAGAGAGAAGACTAAGTTATTTCCATTAAACGGCGTGCTCCTTGAAGAGCTTCAGAAGCAGGAGCCTTCTGGAAATAACATGTTTTATATTCTCAGCGCGGGAAGGCTTGACCGCATAAAGGGGCTTGATTTGGCATTATCCTCATTCGCTCTTTTTAGGAAAAAATACCCGCATTCTCTCTTTGAGATATTGGGAAGCGGGCCGGAAGAGAAGCGTTTGAAACGATTGGCGCACCGGCTTGGGATTGCGCAGGGGGTCGTCTTTACTCCTTGGGTAAGAAGAGAAGAAGTGCGCCAGAAATTACATAAGGCCGATGTATTCTTGTTTTTAAGCCTGCGCGACGGAGGAGGAGCGGTGGTGGTGGAGGCGATGGCTGCGGGCACGCCAGTAGTCTGTCTTGATACCGCAGGCCCGGGATTCCATATTCAACCGGAATGGGGAATTAAGATTTTCCCCCAGGATGCCGATACGGTGGTTGAGAACGTAGGTGAAGCTTTGGCAACGTTGCATAATAACCCTGCGTTACGCAAGGAATTGGGGCGTCGTGCATTGCAACGCGCAGAAGAGTTTTATCTTTGGGATAGGTTGGGAGAGAAAATAACGCAGGTCTACCAAGAGGCGCGGCTATGAAATTTGCTCTCGTTTTATGGTTATTGGTCTGGGCAGGCATGTACACCAATATTTCTTATGTGCAACAGACGAATTTTCTTGCCAGTAAATACAGTTTTATACAAGGGATACGTTCGCTCTTTCCGTTGGTGGCGATATTCTTATGCCTTCTGACGGTCTTTGCCTCGCGCTACCGCCGGATCCCGTTCTTTCGTTCCCCTCTGGAACTCTTTTTCTTTTATGCGTTCGTCGGTTTTATCGCCGCGGTCATGTCGACGGATCCCGTGATCTCTTTATATATGAACTTGGCATATCTGGCACCGATTATGGTTACTTGGTATGCGATGAATAAGAAAGATCCTTTGGATAATATCCGTACTATCATTCACGCCAACTATGTGATCTTAACGCTCTTGGTCTGTATCTTTCTGCCCTCGGCGCTTGGCAGGGGATTGATCGGATGGAATTCGCTTCCTTTTAATTTGGGAGAGGTAAACCGTAACGGGATCGGTCGGTATGCGTTGGTGGTAATGCTTGTTTCTTTTGTGCGCGGGGTTACTCCTAAGAAGATGAAAAAACTTTTGTATGGCATATTGTTTGTATCTGCGATTGTCCTTTTTTCTCAGGCGCAATCCCGGACCGCGCTTTTAGGACTTTCGGTTACGGTAATGCTGTTATTCTTTTTCCGAAGAATAGGGTGGAGGTTCATCTTTATTTTGCCGCTTTTTACTTACCTGATTTGGCTCGTCGGATATCAATGGCGCGCGGAAGCTGATTTTGAGAGGCTTATTTCCTTGACCGGGCGCGAGCAGATATGGCAGCAGGGGTTGGAGGTAATCAGTACCTCTCCTTTTTATGGGTGGGGATTTCTTTCCGACCGCCTGCTTTTAGAGGGGGAGCATATGCATAATGCGTATCTGTCTACCTTAATTCAGACCGGATTTCTGGGGACAATTTTCTTTGTCTTGGGTTTTATCGGCGTATGGGTGCTTATTATCCGCGGCCGTTTTTTCAAACGGGCACGGGAGCTCCAAGGTGCAGAGAAGTTTCTTTTGATAGAGTCGATTGTCATTATCGGGATTCTTAGTGTGCGCAGCCTCTTTGAATCGACCGCTACTTTTTACGGCGTTGATTTGGTGATTTTGGTTCCGCATATTGCGTATATCCAGCTTATGGCAAAGAAGTTTTCCGCGAAAACGCAGAGTTCTTCCCCATGAAGATACGGTTACACACCATGTATTACCTCCCGGATTACGGGAGTGCGCCGGTGCTTATGCACGGCCTTGCAGAGTACTTAGCCGCGCAAGGCCATGAGACAGAACTAGTGACTACGTATGCGCGTACTCCTCTTGCGCAGACCGATGCACCGGTAGGTTTCTCCGTAA
>JAHISH010000241.1 GCA_018818365.1 Candidatus Omnitrophota bacterium
CCTTACTACCTCTACCCCATCGATTTTTTCTTTCGAAGCAAGCCCTTTTTTATATCTAGTAGTAACAACGGTTATCTTCTGTCCACCTTTAACTAATCTCTTCCCAACTTCCCCCACATGCTTCTCCACCCCACCGATGTGAGGGTAATATAGTCTTGTCAAGAACAAAATTCTCATTTTATTACTACTATAATAAGCTGAGACTCTCCGAAAAGTTTCAAAAATCGTCCTCTTGGGGAAGCCACTCTAAACATAACCCTATGTGAATAAAATGCTTGCATCGGGTTTTGTTTTACAGTAGATTATAAAAAGAGGGATACCTATGGCCAATCAATTCGCGACTGCGATAAATTGCATGGATGGGCGCGCGCAAAAACCTGTTACCGAATACCTGCAGAAAAATTTCAGCGTCGATTATGTGGATATGATCACCGAACCTGGGCCGTGCAAAATACTATCGGAAGGCCACGATACAACTATCATCGAATCCATAAAGAAAAGGGTGGAAATTTCTGTGAAGAAACACGGTGCACAGATTATTGCGGTGGTGGCACATTATGCTTGCGCGGGCAATCCGGTAAATGATGATGCACAACAGCAACAGTTGCAAAAAGCCATAGATGTTATTCATTCATGGGAATTCCCCGTAAAGAAAGTAATCGCCTTATGGTTGGATGAGGATTTCAAGCCGTCCATCATTAATTAAGGAATCGTAATGCGCCTTCCCATCCACCTCATACTTATTATCTCCTGCCTCCTCTTCTCACCCACCGATTCAATCCTCTACGCAGAAGACGGATATATCGATGTCCACGTCCATCTTGATCCGATGGGTTTAGTACAAAAAAAGCCTTTCTTTACGAGAGGGCCACGCGGGCCAAGACAACGAGGAAACAAAGGAATCGATTATGCGGAGATGGCAGATACCATTGTGACATGGATGGATAAAATGAAGGTTGAGAAAGCCATCCTTATGCCCCCTCCGCAAGTCCCCACTCAATCGCACGGGAAAAGCACTTATGCAACTTATTTGGAAGCGATAAAGTATTCCCCCGAACGCCTTGTCCTTGGCGGTGGTGGCGGCGTCCTAAATCCCTTGATTTACCAATACGGGAAGAACGAAGTAACTCCAGAAGTCTCCCAGCACTTCCGGGAGGAAGCAGAAAAATTAATAAGAGCGGGTATTACCGTATTTGGAGAAATGGCAACCCTGCATCTTTCGATGCAAGAACAACATATTTTTTCCCAAGCCGATCCTGACCATCCGCTCTTTCTTCTGCTTGCGGATATCGCCGCAGAGAATAATATCCCTATAGACCTGCACATGGAAGCAATCCCCAAAGATATTCCTACCCCCCAAAGTATCTTAAATATAAGTTCACGGAATCCTAACACGCTCAAGGCAAATATCCCAGGATTGGAACGTTTCCTGGCGCATAACCGCAAGGCAAAAATAGTCTGGCAGCATATCGGATGGGATAATATAGGTTACATGACCATAGAGCTTCTCACCGACCTACTCCAAAAACACCCTAACCTGTATCTGGCGTTACGGGTGGAAGCCCGCTTAATGAAAAAAGATAAGAGCGGCCTCATGCCCAACCGTATCGTTAACCGCGACGGGGATGTCCATCCTCAGTGGTTTAAATTTATTACTGACTATGCCGACCGCATTGTCATTGGAAGCGATGATTTTATGGGATTAAAGAGATCGCAGTCGCGCCCGAAAGATTCATTTGCAGAAACATGGATAATACTTTCGCAGTTTCCGGAGGAGATTGCTCAGAAGATAGGACGAGATAACGCAGCCCGGATCTATAACCTGCGGTAAAAAATTAGGTTATTCTTTCTAATTCCTTTTAGTAGTGCTATAATAGATAAAAAGGAGGTACATATGGAGACATCGGTATTTCTTGCTCAAATCCTTGGTCCCTACTGCATCATTGTCGGAATAGGGATGCTCTTGAACCAAAAGACTATCCTAAAAGTCATGGAAGATCTCCTTAAGAACACCGCCCTGCTCTATCTCGGAGGCGCATTCTCATTGATAATTGGCCTTCTCATCGTGGTATCCCACAATATTTGGAGTGCTGATTGGAAGGTACTTATTACCCTATTCGGCTGGCTGGGGATCCTTAAAGGAGTCTGGTTAATGATCTTCCCCAACACCACCGCTCATCTGGCCAAGGCATATCATAAAAACAAAAGCCTCCTAGGAATAAACCTGTGTCTGATGCTTGCCCTTGGAGGATTCTTGACCTTTGTAGGATATTTCGCGGGGAAATAATCCGGGTACCCCGCAAATTAACTATTGCGTTATCTCCCATTGCTGCTAAAATAGATTAAGCCTTCCGCATTCCGCGGTGAAAATTATCTTTCATTCTAATCAAAAAGGAATACTATGCCTACAATACCTCTTTCGGTAGTAGTGATGACCCGTAATGAAGAAAAGAATATCGCCGAATGTCTGGAATCGGTAAAAGGATGGGTTGATGATATTGTCGTTGTCGACGACTTCAGCACCGACAAGACCCTTGACATCGTCAAGAACTATACCGACCGTATACTTCAAAAGAAATGGGAACTCGAAGGAGCCTCCCGTAATTTCGCCTATGCGCAAGCGCGATGCGAGTATGTCTTAAGCCTTGATGCGGATGAGCGGATCACTCCTGAGTTGCGTGACGAGTTGATTGCCCTCTTCCAAACTCCTTTGAAATATAACGGATACAACATCTCCCACCGTAATTATCTGGGAACCTACTGGATTCGCCATGGGGGGTGGTACCCTAACTCAAAACTAAAGATGTTCCGCAAGGAAAAATTCCGCTACGAAGACGCAGAATACCATCCGCGAGCATTTATGGAAGGGCAAACCCACACGCTTCAGCAGGATATCATCCATTATAATTATCCTGATTTCCACTCGCTCTTCGCCAAAATTAACCACCAGACGGATTATGAAGCCAAGAAATGGATCCGGGATGGCCGAAGAATGAACCTTTTGATCTGCTTCAGAAAGATGTGGGTGAGATTTTTCAAATTCTACTTTATCAAATACGGCTTCCGTGATGGGTTTGTCGGTTTCTTTCTTGCAATCTACAGTGCCCTTTATCAATTCTACTCCTATTGTAAATATTGGGAATTGAAGCGAGCTATTTCCTTAAAGACGAAATCGTAAACACCGTAACAAACACAACTCCGCCTTCTGCACGATAAAGGAACATATTTTCCGGCTTTAAAACTCGCGGGATTCAAGATCGATTAAGGGAACTATATGGCCGAAGAAGTACTTATTAGAACCTTTAAAGAGCAAGATAGACAGGCTTTACGGACGCTTGTGGCGGATACCGCATACTTCGGCTCCCCGTGCGAATATTTCTTCCCCGACCGGGAGCTTTTGGCGGACCTGATTATGGAATACTACATGTCCTATGAACCTGATCACTTATGGGTTGCCGAATATAACACAGAAGTAATCGGATACCTCTCCGCAGGGACCGATGAAGCAAGGTATAGCCGACATCTGCTCAAAGATATTATCCCCCAATCCTTATCCAAGACCCTGCGGAGAGGACACCTTTGGGATAAGAGGACCGCGCGCCTGATATGGTTTAATCTTTGGGCGTTTTTAAAAGCGGAGGCTCGGCTTCGTAAGGTCGATAAAAAAAAGTTCCCTGTGCATATCCACCAGAATATGAGGGATGGCTTCAGAGGCAAAGGGGTGGGAAGTCTTTTAGTAAAAAATTTTATTGCGTTTGTTGACAAAGAAAATCTGGGCGTTTCTTTCCGGGCGCTCCGCCAGCAAGACGCCTTTCCCTTCTTTGAACGCTATGGGTTCAAAAGACTCGATTGTCGACGCATGACTACCTGGGAACATTGGCTGGGAAAAAGTCCGCTGTACCTTATGGAATACATACGGGAGAGCTCATGATCACGCAGACAAGGAGAGTCTCTCTTACTTTTGACGACGGCCCTGATAAAGTATACACCCCTCAAATACTCGACGTCCTCAAGGAATTACGCGTCCATGCCACCTTCTTTCTCGTGGGGCAGAACGCTGAAAAACTCCCTCATATTGTTGAAAGGATTC
>JAHISH010000023.1 GCA_018818365.1 Candidatus Omnitrophota bacterium
CCACGCAGTCAACAAGGATTATAGTATCCGGCTTCTCCCTGATGATCTTGCCCAGGTAATTTTCGGGGCTGGAGCCCGTATCAAAAACCTGAAAAGAGGTTTTATCTTTAATGCGGGCGGCAAGAAGGGATCCTGCGCCGTCATCCGAACGCAAGGTATTTCCTATGCCGACAATGACCGTCTTCCCGTGAAGATGTTCTGCCAGATGCGCAAGCATGCTACATGCTCTTTATCGCGGCCTGAATAAGAGGCAGTACCCCTTCGATCTCTTCCTTAGAGAGCCGGCCTAATTTCGCAAAGGTATAATTGTCGTTACGGTCTTTGATCTCGCGGACTATCTGAAGCTTCTTAGGCCCGTTGTTATAGGAGTGAACGCTGACCGCAATCTTGCCTGCCTCCCCCTCCCATTCCTGAGAAAAAACCTCCTGATCGAGATTACTATCGTATGGCATATCGTTCTCCTTTCTTAAAACCGCTTTCCGTGACGGTACGGTCTCGTCTTGTTATAATCGATCTTTTTTACCAGCGCTTCTTCCAAATTGATCTTGCGTGCTCCGCAATAATCAAAAATACGAATACAGCAATCGGCTAATTCTTCGGCAATCTGGGCCTTGCTGCCGTGATTACGCATCGCCTCCAGCGCTTCCGATAATTCGGAATGCATCAAGGCAATAAGCTCTCCTTCATTACGTTCGGCATCCCACCACCCTTTCTCCTTGGCAATACGGTGGCACTCCTCTATATAACGCGAAACTCCCCCCTTATTCTTCTGCATCGATATCCTCCGCCATCTCATCCTCAAACGCGAGAGGCTTCTCCAATCCTATAAAAAGCCATTTGGCGACAAGCTCTTTGGCGAATGTGCTCGTCGAAGAAATTGCGACTTCCGTCTGAGAAGAATCCTTCTGCGTAAAGAATATTCCTGCGCAAGTAGTATCCTCTTGGGAAATATAGATCGCAATCATCTGTTTGGAAGCATCTTCCGCATAGATATACGCTCCCCGGCGCGCAAGGATCTTCTTGGACTTCTGGTAACAATCGCTATAACTAAGCGCCACGGTCTTCTTCAAGGCATTAGCCCTTTCATCCTCAAGCGCTTGTGTGGAAATACCAACCCCGCACTTCAACGCCTCCCGTACCTTGGCACATCCCAGAATGTTTATCGCAAATATTGAGGGTACCATTAATAATAAGAATATTCTTACATATCGCGCCATCACTTCCTCCTTACTCATTAACTACCTGCCAAATCTTATCTAAGTTCCTGCGCGCCTCTTCTTCTCCGCGCCGGGCAAATTCTTCAGCCCGGTGTATTTCCAGCCAATAGAGGCCGCTGGTATCCGGATGCAATACCACATCCGCAAGTTTTTCCTCCTGTCGGGCTACCTCTGACTGCAGCATCTCCACGCTGCTAAAGATAATATCGAGGATATTGATCTTAAAGCGCTCCCGGAAGAACCTGCGTAGACTGAATCCGGGGCGCGCGTGTACCGTATCGCTTAAATCTTTCTTGATCTTTTCATATTGCCGCAGGATATCTTCCCGGGAGGGAGTTACATTGACCGCGATAATCTTCTTCACCCCCAGTTTACATAACGGCTCTGTGGGCAAAGGATTAGCCACGCCTCCGTCAAAAAGCATCTCCTCCTTGAGCCAAAATGGCGTAAAGACTCCTGGCATCGAACAGCTGGCCATTATCGCATCAACCAACAACCCCTTATCGATAAGGCGGGTCTCTTTGCGTTTTACGTCGCTGGCAATAATCTTAAGCGGAAGCCTGATATCCTGGAAGGTTCTATTTCCCAGATGTCTCTTAAGAAACGCGCGCAGCTTATTGCCCTTAATAAAACCATGAAAAGGGAATGTCAGATCCACCAGGTTCCAGAGATGTTTAAGATCCTTGAATTCACCGGTAATCTTAAGTATCTCGGTGCTTGAGCGTCCGGTCACCCAGAGGCTGGCAATGAGTGAGCCGATGCTTGCGCCGGCAATTACATCAATCGGGATCTTTTCTTCCTCGATTACTTTCAAAACTCCGATATGGCAAAACCCGTAGCCAACGCCTACCCCTAAGACTAATCCTACCAGACAATCACCTACTTGGCGAGAGATTCTACGTATGGCCTTGCTATATTCGCACTCCGGCTCTTCCAGGATCAATCTCTTTGAAGAAAGTAAGTCGATTTTCGGAAGCGTCGCAAAGACGGGCTTTTTTAGTATATCTGCTTGCTCAAGAACAGTCAAGGCAGAAGCCTTATATTCATTAATAAGCACTTGGATCTTTTCCTCCGGGAAGGCCCCATCGTCTTTAAGCCTCCGGATAAGATTTGCCGTTCTCTGCAAATCGATGCGTTCGGGACTAGTCAACAGATGCACCACATCCGATTGTTTGAGGATACTAAAGATAGTTCTGTCCATCGATGAGGGCAGGTCAAGGATAAGGTAATGATAATCGTTGACTAAGAGACTTAAAAACTCGATGACCCTCTTGACCGATATTTCATCATCGGGCGTATAATGAAAACACGCCAAGTCTACCCCGAATCTGTCTTTCAGGATAGTCTGATACACCGCGCCGCTATCCGCGGCACTCTCGCTTGAAAAATGCAAGATTGGAAATGAATCTGCCTCCACGCGCCCGGGCAGGCTATGCGTCTTATCCTCCGGAGCAATATCCAAAATAACCACGGATTTATGAGTCTCTTTATGCAGGGAGAGCGCGAGATTCAACGCATACTCGGTCTTTCCTGCCTGCGAATAGGAGCTAAATACCGCAACCACGGTACTTTCAAAGATCATCTTATGGTGGGTATCTTTACGTTTCAGGCGCCGCGAAAGGGTACGCCCGAAGTCGATCGCTAACTCAGGTGCTTTATGTAAGATATACTCGAAGTCTTTTTGGGGAATAACCAACAATAGGCAATCATTCATCGCCTCTGCCGTAACCGAATGCGGCTCATTGGTAAGAAGCGAGATGATCCCGAAATATTTCCCCCTATGGAGATACTCTAAGATATGGGGAGCCCCTTGGGGATCGCGGGTATAAATCTTTACCCTGCCCACGACAATACAGTATAACGCGCTGGCAGGAGAACCTTCTTCGTATATAATCTGATTCTTCTTATACTCCGTAAGGCATGCCTTCTCGGCGATAATCTTCTGTTGTGAAAGAGAAAGGCCGGCGAAGAAAGGGATCTCTTTCAGGATAGCGCATTTTTCCCCAAGGCTCATAGAGATACAACCTTTCCGGTGTGACAGACTTCGGCAAACTTCAGGGCGCTTTCGCGTATGGTCCTCTGCTGGGTTTTGTAATCAACTTCCACCAGGCCGAAACGAGGCGCAAACCCTTTATCCCATTCGTAATTATCAAGAAGAGACCAGTAGAGATACCCTAAGACCGGCACCCCTTCCGATATAGCTCTATGCAGACTCTGAAGGTGAGAAAGAACAAAATCCCAACGCTGCGCGTCATCTAACGTACAGATCCCGTTCTCTAAGATAAAGACGGGAAGATTAAAAGACTTTAGTTTCATAAGTATCTGAAAGAAGCCTTCGGGATAGATATCCCAGCCCAGAGTATTCCTAGGTAAATGCGAGTGTTCTTCTTGACAAATATCTAACAAAAAATGCCCCATCCCCCCGCCGCGCACCTCTACCAGATTCCGGGTATAGTAATTAACCCCGATAAAGTCCATGGCCTTGCGTTTCTTAATCTTCAAAAGAAGCTCATAGTTATAAAGATAATCCCTTACCGCCGCGGCGCATCGGTTCACCGCCGTAGAAATACAAGGAACAAAGGCCTGCATGTTTTTGGCTATGCCCACAAAGACGGGGCCTGATTGTTTCTGTTCATAGAGACGATGTATCGCCTGATAGGCCTGCACGTGTGCATTGAGAAGTTTCGTCGTGACACCCCGCGCCAGAGAAAAAGATTTTTCTTGCGGAGGCCATAACCCTAACACATACGACTGATAGACATAGACCATTGGTTCGTTGATGGTCACCCAGTACCGCACCTGATCGGACAACGCCTCCACAATCTTCTCGACAAAACGAACGAAATAAAAACACGCCTTTGCATCTTGCCATCCTCCTCGACGAGAGAACCAGAGAGGGTTGGTAAAATGGTGCAGGGTAACTACAGGGATAATCTTTCTTTCTCTTAAGGCACGCACTACTTCCTGGTAGTGGGATATCTCTTCTTCTGAAAAAACTCCTTCTTGCGGTTCAATGCGGCTCCATTCAACTGAAAGCCGGTGGGCATTATGGTGCAGTCTGTGCGCGATATCGAAGTCTTGCGTAAATAATTCATAACTTCGACACGCAGAACCCGAGGTATCTTTGAGGCCATAGCGCTTCTCCCACTCCCACCAATCGCAATTGTCGTTATTGCCTTCCACTTGGTAGGCGGAGGTCGCCGCACCCCATAGAAAATCCTTAGGAAATTCTAACATATGCCATTTATTATATCATAGGCATAAAAAAATCCCTATAAAATATACACGGGACAGATTGTGCAAAAACACAGTATTACCCCTTAGGGGGAAAGAAAAACGATGGGGACAGAGCAGTATTATTCGGAAGGAGCGGAAAGATGCTGTTTTAAAACTCCCCACGTCTTGCCGCCGACTTTTCCATCAACTTCTAAATTATTATCCTTCTGAAAAGATTCGATCGCTGCTTTGCTCTTCGGGCCGATCTTTCCGTCAATGCCTCCCTGATAATATCCCGCGTTCTTTAACGCAGTCTGGATCTCCTGTGCGCGGGGCCTATAGGGCCCCCCGGGAGGAAGTGGGGGAAGCGCTTCTTGGGTTGCGGTCTTCAACTCTACATTCGCCACCTTCGTCTCATCCGGCGTACTAAAGGCTTCAAGGGACAAGCTATCCAAAGATTCTTCTACCGAAGGCTGCTTCTTTCCGCAACCTGAAAAGACTAACGCCAGTACTATCATTCCAAGAATCAGCACGCGGGAATTATTCACTTCTACCGCTCCTTTCATATAAAAATCCACCTCTTACAAGATATTGTAACAAAATTACTTCTAAAAGCAAATAGATTTTTCTTATCGGCCCTCATCGATTCGGCGCGACACAGATAATTGACGCTTTTTACGTATCCGCCCTAAACCCATTTCGGCGCAGCGGTCAGTCCAAACCTTCTTTTGTGAATAGCGGTGTTTCTCTTCTAACGCGCTTCGCGTTTCCTGCAAACTCTCCATTGTCTCTTCAAGACCAAGAGTGTGCGGGACTTCAGGCTTCTTCTGCAGCGGCTCCAAGGAAATACTATGCGTCAGGTATTCCTGTGCCTCCTCTTGCGCAGGGTCCCATTCCAGTATCTCGGCATACAGCTGCGCGGCGCGCTCAAAATCCCTGTTACTAAAAGAACGCCGTGCTTCTTGATAAAGGCTTTTTATCCTCTCCTTACGGCGGCTCTGCGGAATAATCCGTGTAAAACAATCACGTGCTTCTCTGTGCAAGGAGTAGTCGGCAAGAACGAGAATGCATGCGTCCAATGCGCGTGCATATTCTTCTTGAACGAAGAAATCACACGCCCGGCGATATGTTGCCTTGACCTCCTGTTGACGGATAGCTAACGGGAGTTTTTCCTCTACGTACAACCGCGCTTTAGACTGAAGGGAATCGAGAGCGAAAATTTGATTAAATGCCTCTTTTGCCTTCTGGAACTCCTTGTGGCGGTAATACCGTCTGGCATCTTTGTATAAGAACGAAACCTCTGTCTTGGTCGCTATCCATTTGAGCCTCTCCGCATAAAAGATCTTCTTCCGCGCTGCCTCCGCAGGAAGCCTTTCTGCGGCTGACAAAAGCCTGGTAACTTTCGCCCATAAGACCGCCTTGCGCTTGAGGCGCGGACTTTCTACGGCCTGCGCAGCCTTCTTAAATAAATCGGCAGCAGGTGCATACTCTTTCTTAATATAGCTTTGAAAAGCCTGGTTCAGAAAAATTTGTCCTGCGTCTTCTTCTTGAACAGAAGCCCCTTCAGAAGCAGTAAGGAAAAGACTGCATACCAGTACAAGGAAAGTAAACGATGCGTTCCGATAATGGCTGATTCTCATTGAATATACGTGGTTAATTCTTCTGCGCGCGTGAGAACTTATCAAGTGCCTCAAACCAGCGGCTAAAAACACTCAAGGAAAGAAAAATGCAGGCGCACATAATGCCGCTTAAGAATACCGTATATGAGACCCCCAAGAAATGGGAAACCGCGCCGCAGAAAAGATTCCCGAATGGCATCATCCCCGCGAAGGTAAGCATAAATACCCCCATCACTCTGCCCCGGTATTCATCAGGAACCTTATGCTGTAAGAAAATATTGATAAGTGAGAGCGCGAATACGCTTGAAGCTCCCATGCTGCCCAGAATAAAAAGTGAAAAAACAAAATCCGTCGAAAGGGAAAAACATATTAAAGAAAATGAAAAAATGAAGCACGCGGCAATCAAAAACTTTCTCTTATAGGCATATTCG
This sequence comes from Candidatus Omnitrophota bacterium, assembly GCA_018818365.1. Classification (GTDB taxonomy): domain Bacteria; phylum Omnitrophota; class Gorgyraeia; order Gygaellales; family Profunditerraquicolaceae; genus JAHISH01. The sequence goes on from JAHISH010000023.1 coordinate 6,484, forward strand.
CTTAGGCGTGCCAACAGTAACGCCCCTGCCAACGCACCTATCCCTGCGCTGGACATAAGCATCCCCAGCCCCCGCATCCCCACGTGCAAAATCTCATTGGCAAAAATGGGCATGAGTATCACATAGGAAACACCGAAAAGGCTTACCGCCGCTACCATTGCGATCAACACCATGATAATACGATGCTGTCTGATAAAGCGCATGCCGTCGGCTAGATCGGCAAATGCGGAAGACTTCCCTCTCTTACGCGTGTCATGTACCTTTACAAGGAATAATGCGCATAGTACCGCCAGGAAACTGAATCCGTTAATATAAAAGCATCCGCTCATTCCAATAGTTGAGACTAAGATCCCTGCCAGGGCCGGGCCGATCACGCGGCTGGAATTAAAGGCAACAGAATTCATCGCGATGGCGTTGACCAAATTCTTCTTTCCCACAAGCTCTACGACTACCGCCTGCCTACAGGGAGCATCGAACGCCATCACTAATCCGTTAAGCAATGCTGCCGCCATAATGTGTCCCGTCGTAATAGTATTGCGTTGGATCTCTACCGCAAGAAAGAATGCCAGGCACATAAATGCGGTCTGCGTCACCAGAAGGATTTTTCGTTTATTGACTCTATCCGCCAAGACTCCTCCGAACAAAGAAAGCAAGAAGACAGGAATAGTGCTTAAAAAACCCACCACCCCCAAAAGGAAGGCGGATCCGGTCAATTGAAAGACCAGCCAGCTTTGCGCGACTGCCTGAATCCAGGTACCGGTCAGGGAAAAAAACATCCCGATCCAGTAAATTCTGAAATTCTTTATTTTTAAAGAAGAAAACATCTAGGACTTCAAGACTGCGTCACGACGGCAACGGGGGCAGAGGATTCTGATGCGGTCCTGCCGCAACAGTCCGCTCTTGGATGAAGAAAAAATCATATTCTGCAGAGATAATTTGAGCGTACGAAGGTAATACAATAACAATGAGGCATTAGAGAAGACCAGCGGCCCCAGGCGTTGACAGACCCACCTATACTGATCAACCGGGACAATCGGTTCCCGGCAGCATTCGCATAACGCAACTTCTTTTTCAATAACCTGCGTTAGTTCTTCTCTCTTCTCCGTGGTGGCAAACGCGAACTCCTGAGAAAGTACGATACCTTTATCCGTAAGGCAGTTTGCCTGGCATTGGCCGCAAAAGATGCAGACATCCCAATGTACGGTCAAGATCCTCTTCGTGACTCCGTCATGCGTCTGATCCTTATACTCAACCGCGCCCGTAGGACAGACCTGAGTACAGGCGCCGCACCCGATGCAGTCCTCCTCATGGAAATAAGGCCGGCCTCGAAAGCGCTCGTAGGGCGTATGCGGTTTAAACGGATAGGAACTCGTATAGGGTCCCTTAATGAGCGCGCGGATGGCTTCTTTTAACTCTCGTAATTTTGGGTAGCGCATATTTTCTTACTTCTGCTTGTGCTCTTTATCTTGATGATATTTGTCGCAGACTGAACTTCCCCAGAGTTTAACGCCGGAGATATGGGCACCGCGCGCCAAGGCATGCGCCGCAACGGGAGCAGTCAAGATTAAAAATATGCTGCATAAAAATGCCTTTGTCCCCGCGCCGGTAAAACCCTTGATACACAATGTGCCGATAAGAATACTGCAGGTACCTAAGGTAACGCATTTAGTGGTTGCCTGTAAGCGATTATAGACATCGGGAAGGCGAATTAACCCTATGCACCCAAAAATATCGAAAACCAGGCCGATCACAATGCAGGCATAGCCCACAATATTACTCATCAAACCCTCTCCCTTCCAAATACTTTGCTAACGCTAACGCTCCGATAAAACTCTGCAATGCCCAGGCAATCGCGATGTCAAGATACCAGTCCCTTCCGGTGGGAATACTTAAAATAGCACAGAAACCTACAATTAAAATACCTAAGGTATCCACGGCAACGGCCCTGTCAGCGGGAGTCGGTCCTCGTAAAAGCCTGATAAGACATAACCCGAAGCAGACCATGAGCACAAAGAAGCACCGAGAAAGAAACGGTGACTGCCACTCCAATAACGAAGGCAGGCTATAGCGGGTAACCACCCAAAGCACACCACAGAGCAGTGCCGCCCCTAAGAACCAGCTGACATAATTCGTTTTTTTCCTATTCATCACTCAAAAATCTTTTTAAGAGGTTTTTCGAATCTCTCCACTATTAACTGGGTAGCCTTTTCTACCTCTGAAGAACGGACATCAATCCAATGAATATACAAGACCCCTTCTTTCTGATCGATATCGACGCATAAGGTCCCCGGAGTAAGGGTAATGGAGTTCGCTAAAAAAGTAAGCGCGGTATCAGATTTAAGCGTAGTCTTTACCTTGACAATCCCCGGATTAATGGGTAAGTGTGGGCTCAACACTCTCAATGCCACATCGATGTTTGCCTTCAGACACTCCCATAAGAATAAAGGGACATAGCACCCAAACCACAGGTATCGCGTAACGTGCAAGAAGTGGTGCGGCCTGCGGGTAAAAAGATCTCCGGTAAGAAACGCCACCAATCCTACCACCACCACGCCAACATAGGCGTGCGCGCGATCAAGAGGCCAACTCAATAATATCCACACCACATATCCGACTAAAAACAGAACGATTTTATTCTTCATCTTCCCACTGCCCCTAAGACTAACGAGGAGTACTCGTTACCGTTCAGCAATACCTGCACTGCTTCACTAATAAAGAACCTAAAAGAAGGAAGCAACAAGAACCCCCCTCCTATACAAATAACTGCCAGCACCACCATCGCCACCGTCATGCTCAAAGGCGCTTCGCGTATATTCTTATTCTTCTCCTTCAACTCTCCGAGAAACGCAAATTTTTGTACCTTCATGAAACTGGCTAAGGTTAAAAGAGAGCCTACCACTGCCGCGATGGCATATCCACCATGGCCACTTTGGATGCAGGCAAAGATAATGATGAGCTTGCTCCAAAAACCGTTAAACGGCGGGATTCCGGCTATAGACAACGAGGCCACCAGATTCGTCTGCGCGGTCACCGGCATCTTCTCTTTAAGTCCCGACATCTCTTTAAGATCGCGGGTATGTACCACATAATCGATTGCCCCTGAATTCAAAAAGAGCAGCGACTTGAATACGGAATGGTTAAAAAGATGGAACAATCCTCCTAATATGCCTAGGGGGGTTGCCAGGCCGATACCCAATACTACATATCCGATCTGGCTGATAGAATGGTACGCTAATAATCTCTTAAGGTCCCATTGAGAAAGCGCTAAGACCACGGCGACTAACATAGAGAGTGCGCCGAGAAACATCAGGACCGATGATTGCTGCGGGGTAATCCCGAATACATTAAAGAAGATCCTGGCCAACGCATAGACGCCGAGGGTCTTGATCAATACCCCCGAGAGCATCGCTGAAATCGACGCAGGTGCCGAAGGATGCGCATCCGGCAACCAGGCGTGGAACGGCACCAGTGCGGCCTTTAAACCAAAGCCCATAAAGAAGAGTACCGATACAAAAGGAATGACCCACGTAGCGGGCTTATTACTTAAGACATGTGCCATATCCGCCATATTCAAAGTAGAGGTAAAGCCGTAGAGGAACGCGATACCGATAAATATGAATGAAGCCGCCACTGAACCCATAATCGCATATTTAAAGGACGCCTCCAACTCTTCCGCCTCCGTACCGAAAGCCACCAGCGCATAACTGCTGAGGGAAGCGATCTCTAAGAATACATAGAGATTGAACAAGTCACCGGTAACAATCACCCCATTCATCCCCGCGACCATCAAGGCAAAGAGGGTATGGAACTTAGGCTTGCCGGTATACCTTTCCATATACCGCAGGGAGAAAATAATCACACATAGCGCGATCAGATTGACGGTCACCAGCATGAAGCTGGCTAAGCCGTCCAAGACCATACTAATGCCAAAAGGAGGGGCCCATCCTCCGACGGTATATACCAGCGGCATCCCGCCTGCCCCATGCGTAAGCGATACCGCATAAAGCGAGAAAACAAAAAGAAGCAGGTATGATACGCACGAGAGCGCATCGATAATGATTCGCTTTGCGAATTTCCCGATAAATGAAATCAAGAACGCGCTGGCTAACGGAATAATGACAAAGAAAGGAATGAGCGTGTTATTCATATTCTATCCCTTAAGCCTTTTTATTTTGGTGATATCGAACGTCCCGTACTTCTCATAAATGCGTATGGCGATCGCAATGATCAACGCCATGACCCCTAATCCGATCACGATCGAAGTCAATACCAAGGCCTGCGGCAGAGGGTCGACCATATTGAGGATATCCTGGTTACGCGCATCCAAAGGAGCCCGGCCGTGCACACGGTACCCCAAGAGTACAAAAAAGAGGTTCATCGAATATTCAATAATCCCCAGACCGACGATCATCTTGACTAAGTTGCGTTTACGCAAGACGCCGTAGAGGCCGATACAAAATAATAAAAGACACAATAAATAAAGGGTCATTCTTCCTCTTTCGATTTCTCCAATATGACCAACGCCAGAAATATGGCAAATAACCCTACCCCTACCTTAAGGCTGATGGCGATGTTACTTAAGGGGATAGTCCCGGCACTGAATAAGCTAAACGGCGTGCCCTTACTCAAGATATTCCTAAAAAAAGCCCCTCCGGAAAATCCTACGAGCGCAATCGCCAGAAACATAAGAGCACCGACGCTCTCCAGATACGATGCCAAATTGGGAGAAAATTTAGTAATCGCGAAATCCTTACCAAAGGCAAGCATAAGATGCACAAAGGAAAGTGCAATAATCACTCCTCCGGCAAAACCGCCTCCCGGGGAGAGATGCCCATGCAATACGATATAAATGCCGTATAAAAGTATCAGCCCCACGGTCAAGCGCGTTATCGTCTTGACGATTACCGACATGCCGCAGCGGGGGTTATCGAGGAGAGCCTTTTTCATCTTTCCTTTTTTCTGCCTGGGCGGCGCAATACCGCCATAATGCCTATTACTGCAGTAAACAAGACCGTTGCTTCCCCAAGAGTATCAAAGGCACGGAAGTCCAAAATGACCGCTGAGACAAGGTTTACCGCACCGGTCTGCGCCAGTCCCTCCTGGAGATAGCGTTTCACCACCGCCATTATCGGATAGCCAAACGCAGGTAATTCCTTTAACGCAAGCTGCGCGAAGAAAAGGAAGACCACAATAAATGCCACGGTAGCAACAGTATTGAAGATCCAGCGCCCTTCAATGGCCAACGGGATGTCTTTTCTAATGGTGGCGCGGATTAAGATAATCAAACAAAGGATCTCCACCACCAATTGCGTGATCGCTAAATCCGGCGCCTTGAGAACGAGGAAGGCCAAACATAACGCAAAACCGGTTGCCCCGACGGCAATGACGCTTGAGAGCAGGTCCTTGACCTCAATGGCGACGAGCGCCGAAACAATCATAAAAATAAGAAGGATATGCAGTTCCATGTTATCTAAAAAGAATAAAAAATAATCCTATCATCCCCAAAAGCGTCCAGACCAGATACGTAGGCAAGATCCCGTTATGGAGATATTGAAGGAACTTTCCCAACCCAAAGACCACAGATTTTCCCTGTTCATAGATATCAAATGATCCCGCTTCTGCCGCGCGGTAGACCCGCCTTAAAAAACCTAATTCCTTTATCGTGGCATAAAAATCGCTTCCCGTAACTCTCTTTTCTTCCAAGTGGGCTGCTTCTTCCCCTCCCACGCCACAAGAGGCGTCCTCGCGCACTAATCTCCGGGCACTCTTGGCCTTTACCAAAAAGAGCCCTGTAAGCAGACCGATAAAAATAAATAAGACTGACGCCCCGGCAACCCCTCTTTCCAAAGTAGCTGCATCTGCCATGACGGGGAAGATAAAGTATCTTAGGGGAATCTGGATGGCGAAAATACCGAATACGATACATAACGCGCCTAACACGATACAAGGCAGCCACATCGTCCAAGGCACCTCATGTATGGAACCTTTGGGCCTGGAATGCTTTGATTGCCCCAGAAAGGTGGCATGGAGCAATTTCATAA
>JAHISH010000242.1 GCA_018818365.1 Candidatus Omnitrophota bacterium
ATTCACCTCAGTCGTAAACCATAAACGTTTCTCTAACAAATTGAACCCCTGCATCTAAGAATCTCTACAGCAGCGTGTCACAACATAAAAAGTGTTTCCTATCCTTTGTAGTAATGTTCCCCATGTATGAGTAAGAAACGCCTTCTTCTTGTTGACGCCAGCGGAATCTGCTATCGCGCCTTTTACGGCCTCCAGGGTTTGGTGAGTTCTTCCGGGCAGCCGACCAATGCGGTCTACGGTTTCGTTACTATGCTTAACAAGATAGTCAAGCGTCATGCGGCGCAGTACCTGGCGGTTTGTTTTGATGTTTCCCGGCACACCTTCCGGCAGAAGAAATATGCCGAATACAAGATACAGCGGCCCCCAATGCCCGACGGGCTCTCCAGCCAGATGCCGTATATAAAACAGATTGTCGACGCCTGCGGTTTTATGCGTGTGGAGAAAGAAGGATATGAGGCCGATGATATCATTGCGACACTCGCGAAGAAGGCAGTGCGGAGTGGGTTCTCTGTGGAGGTATTTAGTTCCGATAAGGATATGTTGCAGTTAGTCGATGCGCATACGCAGGTCATCAGTCTGCATAAGGACGAAGAGATCCTGTATGACAAGAAAATGGTCGAAGCGCGTTTCGGCGTCGCCCCTAAAGAAATTCCCGAACTGATCGCGCTTATGGGAGATGACGCGGATAATATCCCGGGCGTGCGCGGGATAGGCGAGAAGACTGCGGCGCGCGTACTGAAAGATTGCGGTTCTTTAAAGAAGCTTTTTGCGCATCCTGAGGTTATTAAGGAAGAGAATATCCGTAAGGCCATTATGGACTCCCATGATCAAATTACATTGAATGTTGAGCTTGCGTCGTTAGATACGCAGGTTGCGCTTGAGTGCGGCATTGCGGATCTTAAGGTCAAGGCGCAAGAGACGCAGGAATTATTCCGGCTCTTCAAAGAACTTGAGTTTAAGAGCCTGCTGAAATCGCTGAACGTGCATGAAGCGCGCGCGCCGGTGACCTTCAAGGCGGCGAAGGATTTTGAGATTAAGAAATTGCTCGACAAGGAGCAGGAGGTCATTATTTCCGGTTCGGCGCGTAGTGGCCTATGTGTGTACGCCGGGGGGGAATACCTTTATCTTGAACAGGCATCCACTGCGCAACGGTGGGTACTGGAAGATCGGAGAGTGAAGAAGTTTGGGCACGACCTTAAAGACCTAAAAGTTACGTTGGCGCAAGAAGGGATTGTGCTTGAAGGGATTCATTTTGATACGATGATCGCCGCGTATCTTTTGAATCCTTCAAGGGCGAGTTATTCTCTATCCGATATTGTGTTAGATTACCTGGGGCAGTCAGTCCCGGAGTCTCTCGAAAAAGAAGATGCGTTACCGTATTTGGTGCGGCTTATCCCCGTACTTAAAAAAAATTTAATAGAGAAGTCCTTGTGGCAGCTTTTCTGTGATTTAGAGATGCCGTTGGTAGAGGTGCTTGCGGATATGCAGTTAAAGGGGATCAAGCTTGACCTTGCACTTTTAGCGCGCCTTTCCCGTGAAGTGGAGAAGAAGTTGATTTCGTTGATTGAGAATATCTACGCTTTAAGCGGAAGTCAGTTCAATATTAATTCTACCAAACAATTACGAGAGGTGCTTTTCCAGAGGCTGAAGCTCCCCGTGATACGTAAGGGCAAGACCGGCCCTTCGACCGACGAAGAGGTGCTGCGCAGCCTTTCTGAAAAGCACCAATTGCCTGCAGTCCTTCTTGAATACCGCCAGTTGACTAAGTTGAAGAATACCTATATCGATACCTTGCCGGCCTTAGCGGATACAAATAAGAAGATTCATACATGCCTTAAGCAGACCGGTACCGAAACAGGAAGGCTAAGTTCCCTAAATCCTAATCTGCAGAATATCCCTATTCGTACCGATATCGGAAAAGTGATCCGTCAGGCGATCGTAGTCTCAGGGGCCAAGAGGTTCTTTCTTTCGTGCGATTATTCTCAGATCGAATTACGCATCTTGGCACATCTTTGTAAGGATAAGGCTTTGATCCAGGCGTTTCACCAAGGCAAAGACATTCACGTGGCCACCGCCGCGTTAATACATGGACTAGAAGAGAAAGAGGTATCTTCCTCGATGCGCGATACCGCAAAGCGGGTCAACTTCGGCATTATCTACGGGTTGACCTCATTCGGCCTGAGCAGGGATTTAAAGATCTCCATTGATGCGGCGCAGTCGTTTATCGATGCGTATTTTGCGCGCTATCCCGGGGTCAAGGAATATATCCAAGAACAGATCGAGAAGGCACAAAAAGATGGTTTTGTGACGACTCTCTTGGGAAGAAGGAGGTATATCCCCGAGATTAACAATAAAAACCAGGGGATCAGGCAGTTTGCCCAGCGGCAGGCAGTCAACACCCCTATTCAGGGCTCTGCGTCTGATTTGATCAAATTAGCGATGGTCGATATTCATAGTAGGATTGTGCATAAAGGGTTAAAGGCAGAAATGGTTCTTCAGATTCATGATGAATTGTTATTTGATTCCCCGGAAAATGAGTTACCGGAAGTCGCGGCGTTAGTTCGAGAGCGCATGGAGAATGTCATGTCTTTAGAGGTTCCCTTAAAGGTCGATATCAAGAAGGGGAAGAACTGGCTGGAAATGGAGGAGGTTAAATGAAGATCCTGATCGCTTCATCAGAAGTAGTGCCGTTTGCGAAGACCGGAGGATTGGCAGATGTCGCGGGTGCGTTGCCGTCCGCATTAGAAGACGCGGGGCAGGAAGTCGTGGTGGTGATGCCGTTTTATAAGCTGGTACGGCAATCGAAGGCAAAGATACAGAAGTCAGAGGACGGTCTTTCCTATGCGGTGATCGGCAAAAAAGTAAAAGTCTATTTTATCGAAGAAGACCTCTTTTTTGACCGTGACGGCCTCTACGGGGGCAAACACGGTGATTTCCAGGATAACCTGGATCGATTTTCTTTCTATGGTAAGAGCGTGCTGTATCTGCTTAAGAAAATAGATTTTAAGCCGGATATCATCCATATCCATGATTGGCAAGCCTGCCTTATCCCGGTCTATCTAAAACATCTATATGCGGATGATCCTTTCTATAAAGGAATACATACGGTGCTTACCATCCATAATATCGGCTACCAGGGTTTGTTTCCCAAAGAGGAATTTTCAAAACTTGGGTTGGAGGAGAGTGTTTTTGGTATCGATGGGCTGGAATATTACGGGAAAATAAATCTTTTAAAGGGCGGCATGGAATACGCCGATGTGATCAATACGGTAAGTCCTACCTATAGCAAGGAAATACAGACAAAAGAATTCGGCTTCGGTTTAGAGGGGGTTTTGAATAAGCGGAAAGACTCCCTATTCGGAATATTAAACGGATTAGACTATACCATTTGGAATCCGCAGACCGATACCTATATCTCTGATAAATATTCTTCCGAGAATCCGGATGATAAAGTCAAGAATAAAGAAGACCTTCAAAGAACCTGCGGCCTTCCTTTACGTAAAGACGTTCCGCTGTTCGGGATTGTTTCGCGTCTGGCAGAGCAAAAAGGTTTTGATATTCTCGCAGAAGCCATTGAGAAGATTTGTGCGATGGACCTGCAATTAGTGATACTGGGGACCGGGGATGTAAAGTACCACGCGCTTCTTGAGAAAA
>JAHISH010000243.1 GCA_018818365.1 Candidatus Omnitrophota bacterium
ACCTTCCGGAGTAATTTTCTGATGGTCTAAGAATGGCCCTTGCATAACTACAATCATCTTGCACCCTTCATGGACAAAACCATGCCCAGCATTGGGATAGATGACCACCGCGGTATCAGAAGTTAGTTCCTGTTCAATAGGATTCTGCCAATTGGCATCTGTAAAAGTTGCGAGGTTTCTTCCTCCGCGGATAAGAAGCACTTCCATGTAATTATCCGCTTCACGATGAAGCACTTCCACGCCACCAGCAGTCTTAACGCCAATTCCGATTGCCGCTTGAGGAATGCTTATAGGATACATCTTGGAAGGATAGATATTGCTGCCTCGATAGACTATTGCGAAGAGTTGATTCTGCGCATCAATGAATACTTCTGGCGGGGTAACACCTTCTGGAGCCTGCATAGGCCGTTGGGAGAAATCAGGAGTAATGATTGAGCCATACGGAGGCGCGCGGCTCTTATTAACATTACCCTCCATAATGATTCGCACAAAAGTATTTTCTTTACCTATTAATCGTCCCCCTGCAAAAAGAGTAATAATATCTCCTGTCTCAAGGAAAATTGCTCGTCCATCAGGAAGATCTATGGTTACAGCTCCCTGTGAAACATAAATAACGGTCTGGGAATGTTCGTTAAGAGGGAAACTATCGCTCCTGCCCAATCTACTGGCAAGTAAGAATAAAGGCATATTAGGATCGCTCATGAATGTCTCGCCTGGCCTTGCGAATTCAAATAATTTATCAGAAACCGGGCTACTTGACTGAACAGGTACCCCTACCTGTTGCAATGCCTCTGCGATAATTTTTGGAGTCGCAGACTCAAACTCCTCTTCCCTTACCACGATAATCTTACCTGACATCTCAGGGACTCCCCAACCGTTTACATAAAAACCACTGGGAGACTTCGCAGTCCGCGGGAAGATAAAGACCGAATACCAACCATTTCTTCCTTTCTTGAAATAGGCATCAATCATATCTGCTTTAAATCCTCTGCGCATATACTCCTGGATCATCAAATATACCTCTTCTTCAAGAGCTGCACGCGTCTGGCTTCGTAATAAAGTATGCTCTATCGGCCATCCATATACACTCCCTTTAAATATTCCCCCTACTCCACCACTTATTTCGCTAAAAACCACACTACCATCCTCTATTGGATACCGTTCAATGGTTCCCTGAAAATGAAAATGTTCGGGGATGGAACGCGCAACACTATTAAGCTGAAGCAATACTTCCGGCGCACGATCCACGAAATCAAATGCCCGTTTTACAACTTCTTCTGAATCTATCAACTCAGTACTCTTTCCCGTATGTTTTCTGCTTGCCACGACAAAACCATGGGCAAGAGTCCAGGGGAACGGATTCATTAATATATGCGTCCTCCTCCATGCGAAAGCTCTTTGAATAAGCGGACGATCGTTCCAACATAAATTGCATCTTAATCCATGTGAGCTTGGAAATTTCCCTGTGAAGAGATAATTCCTGATAAAGAGCTTTTCGAAAATCCAAACGGAATCGAGTTTAAACTTCTTAAGCCACTTCAACCCCCAGAATAACTTCCAGGTTGCGTTTGGTTCTTCAAATTTGACACCCTTCTCATAATGGGTGGGATCCCGATAACCCACATAAACCACTTCATATGGGCCAACTCTTCTTGTTCTAATAGTTGCAAGATTATCTTCATTCACAAATCCTATTTTACGCTGTTGATATGAAAGCGCTTTGATGACATCGACAAGATCGTAGATCCTTAATGCAAAGAGCAGATGAAGCAATATCCCTGCGGTAAACGGATCCAGCCGCCCCGTAACTTTATGATGCAATGAAAGTGCCGCTTGCACGAAGCTCATTCCTGCCACGGAAGGACTCTGCTCTGCCGCAAGCGGCGATGAAACCGTAACCTGTAACCGCGTATTGACCAGGCTGCCATATCGAGACGCAACCGGGCTGCTTGCAACCTCGCACGTCGTCAATGAATGACTAACTCGATTTGTCAATCGCAGCTTAATTCGTTCTAATTCAGCACATGCCTGGTCTAAAGATAGAGATGATAAGGTTTCTAAGTCGTGCTGAGCAAAAATTCCAGTAATACTTACGTCTTGTACTGAGGCCAATACGGGCTCCGTGTTATAGTAACTTCTATATCTAGTAACAGTAGCTTCTATGTATAAAGAAGCACTCCCACTAGAATTGTTCATACATGTCCATTCCGAACTGACTACTTTGATGCTTATTACATCTGGCCCCATATCTTTTGGATCAGGGACATCATTATAAAAGCTGCAAGGAACCGTCTCAATTTCATCAGTAATAATCAATTCTCCTACATTTCTCTTGCCTATTTGCAGAGAGTGACTGTTGCCTCGTATGCGAGAATCAAACGTTTCCACCTCTAAACTTATTATGCCATACAAAATATCCACCCAAGGGATTATCTTTATTATTTGATCTAGATAAGATCTTAACTGATACTCCAATGCCGCTGTCTGTTCGCTCAAAAAGTTCTCGACGACTAACGCCTCTGCCAAAACTCCCCGAGTAGACCTGAGGCATCCTTGATTATGTCTCTGGATGAACTCCCTGGCTTTCTTTCGCCAAGCGGGAATCAAAGCTGCCACGTTAAGGGCTTTGCTAAAATTATCTGGATTATTCCCAAACCTGCTAATTATTTCTCTCCCCTCCAGCAGTGTTTCATAAACATTAATCCCTTGGCATCCCAATCGTATTGCCAATTCTTTGAGAGCGGATAAGTTAATCTTAAACCATGCAATGTTACCTCTTGCTAATCTCCCAGCTAAAGGCACCCCAAATTGAAGGGTTGAACAAGGAAATATTCCCCTCTCAACAAGGTGCACCCCTAAACTCACCGTTTCCCGCCATGCTTCTTCCTGCGCACTCTGCATAATATACAAATGGATTGCAGCCTTAACAGCAGGGATAGCCTGCCCTATCATTACATCAGTGTCTATGGATTTGACTACTAAAGCATCGATCAGCGGAGCGATTAGAGGAAAATTAAGTTTAAACAGGGCAGCTTTTGCTCCACGAAACCATGACTCGCTTAATAATTCCAGCAATCCCCTGTTTCCTATCGTTGCTTCTGGTATACCCATTGTTTCAATATATCTCCTACAAGATTGATCTACGAGGATATCCCCTCTTTCAGATTCAAATACCGCTATAAAACGCCAATG
>JAHISH010000244.1 GCA_018818365.1 Candidatus Omnitrophota bacterium
AAACCCTTGAACTTTAGTCTCTGGGAGTCTCATTTTTTAAGCACTGCGAGCGCTTTCTTATTATTGCTGGTCGAAAGCACTATTTTGGCAGGACATCCTGTAGAGCACGTAGTTCCGTAAATCTGTTTTATATCTATCCTGGCAGCTGCCAATGCATCCGCGATAGCGCCTAAAGAACCCGGACGGTCATTTATTGCCAGAAGGACCACCGTATTTTCTTTTATGGAACGATAACCTGATTTCTTAAGAAGTGCCACCGCACGTGCGGAATCGGCACAGACCAGCATAATCCTGGCCTTCTTATCCTTGCCCGCATACCCTGCGACTGCTTCAAGATTAACGCCTTTCTCTGACAATAATCCGGTGATATCTGCCAAAATACCTGCTTTATTGGCCGCGGTTACCACAATCTCGACTCCTTCACTGATCAATTTTAACATACACCCTCCTTTTTATTATGACATTAGGGTATAATTATAACACGGTTTTCTTTATTGCAAGGTAAATTTTGAAGAAGAAAGATACCCGCTTATTCCTGGGGGAGGATGACAAATTCTATTCTTCTGTTCTGTGAACGAGCGGAGCGCGAAGCCTCGGACGAAACAGGCCTAAATTCTCCGAATCCGCCTACGGAAAACCGCGCGGGGTCAAGTTGGAAGGTATTCACCAGATATTGAATAGTTTGAATGGCGCGCGCGCAGGACAACTCCCAATTCGACTTCCATGAAGAATATTTGATCGGGGTATCATCCGCATGTCCTTCAACCACAAGATTAAAGTCTCCCGCACCCTGAAGGAAACGACCTAATCTATCCATATATCCAAGACAACCTGAATTCAGTTTGGACCGTCCGGACCTAAAGAGATCACAGGAAATGACAACACGTAACTTCCGGGCGACCTCATCCAAAGTCATTTTGAATACTGCGCTATCATCCTGGAACTCCTGCTGTAATTTCTTGTATAATGCCACGACCTCGTCCCATCCCGGAGATGCCTTCTTAAGCCGGGCATTCTCTTCAAGCAAGCTATCGCGCTCATCAAGAAGTGACCGCATCTCTTCGCCACGGGAAGCAAGCTGCTCAGTCAAGGTTTTTACCCGTGATTCATACTCGCTGATGATACCTTGTACCTGTTCATCGTCTTTTTCAGATTTATTTTGAGAAGAACGTATCTGGTCCTGGAAAAGCAGGTTCTCCTGCTTGGCCTTGGTCAGCTGCGCGGTAAGCGTTTCAATTAACGAATACTTCTTCTGCAAATCCGCTTCAAATTCTGATAACCGAGAAAGATTATGATCTTGTTCGGTCTGGAAACGCCGGGTAATTGTCTGTACTTCCTCGGCGGCTGCTTCCGCGGCTTTCCTTAACTGCGTCATGGCATTTTCGTTATCCTTCATCTGTTGCGTAAAACGCAGATGTTCTTTCTCCTTCTCGGCAGCATATTTTGTCGCCGCACTCATTCTCTCCTTCGCATCTTTGAGTTGTTCGGTCAATTTCGCTACCTGCGCGTCTTTACGGGTATTCTCTGCACCAAATTGCTTCATTTCTTTTTGCGTGGATTGAAGTTCGCGGGCCGAATCTTGAAGTGCGCTATCTTTCTCGGATACTTTGGCTCGAAGACCGTCAATAGTATTATCTGCAGCCGTCAATCTTTCCTGCAAGGAAAGTATCTTGTCTTCCTTCGTAGAGGTAACATTATTCTCCTTTGCAAGATCCCGTTTAAGTATTTCAAGTTCTTTGCTCATCTTTTGGTTTTCTTGGATCTTCGTCGCAAGTTCTTCTTCCGACACCATAAGCCTCTCTTGTACCGCCTTGAAGTCACGGTTAACCCTAAGCAGCTCTCTTTCTTTGGCCTCTATTGTTTTATTTAAACCCTGCAGCTGTGACTTCGCAGCCTGCAATTCTTTCGCTAAATCACTGATCTGTGCTTTCTCAGACACAGATTGCGCTTGCAGCTGGGTAAGCGTACCCTGAGTAACCTCTAACTGATTACGTAACGCCTTATATTCATTATCTTTTGAAACCGACTGATTATTAAACGAAGAAAGCTGATTTCGGACAGTCTGTAACTGTTCGCGCAAGCTATTCATCTGGGACTCTTTTTCTGAATCTTGCGCTTTAAGTGTTTCGATCTCTTGCGCATATGCCTGGTTTTCTTGTGCCAGTTGTATGATGTTTTTCTCTCTATCCTGAATATTTCCTTGTGTGACAGTTTTAAACTCCTCTATTTCCTTTCTTAATCCGTCTATTTCTCCTTCTTTATCTGCAAGCTTCTTTTCAAAGACGCCTAACGTCGATTGATACGACCGCAACTGTTCATCCCGCGTACGAACCTCTGCGTCTTTGGCTCTAATAGCTTTTTCCAAGGCAGGAATTTGGTCTTCAAACGTACTCGTACGGCTGGCCATGTTCTTTAACGCATCATCCTTGTCAAGGATTTCTCCCTTCAGGGATGTTATCTCTTTCTGTCTTTGCTGTAACGCGCTCAAAAATCCCAACGACTCATCCTGCATCTTCTCACGTAACGTCTCTACATGCTCCTGTAAGGAAGCAATCTGTGCACTCATTTTCTCCGTTTGAAGCATCTTGTCTAAAGCCTGCTTCTGTAAAACAAGAAGCTGTGCGTGGCTTTCCTGTAACCCTTGCGCCAACTCCTGTGTCTGGGAATCCCGTTTCAAAACCTGGCTGTCAAGCGTACCTAATTTCCCTTGCATGGCTTCAAGTTTATCGCCGAGTGCTCGAATGGTATCATCCTTTAACACAACCTGAGCGTGCGCGGATTCTAACTCTCTGTACAGAACCGTGATCGTATCATCCTTCAACATTACCTCATCGGAAATATCTTTCAGGCTCGCGCGCGCGGCCTGCAGTTGTTCAGTAAGGGCTTGTACACTCAGATCCTTGCTGAAATCATGTGCGCCCAGAAGCTCTAATCTTTCTTTTACGGAAATAAGCTGTGTATTAAGATCCGCAACGAGTGAATCCTTTCGAGAGCCTTGTTCGTTAAGGGTAATCAAGCGATTCTGTGCGGCGTCGAGCTGACCATGAAGATCCTCAAGCTCCTGCTGACGGGAAGAAAGCTGGCTTTTGAGTTTTTTAATCTCTTCTTCTGAAGAACCCAACTTCTGGTCCAGAAAAAGAACCTTTCCCTCCTTTGCCGAAGTACTCCCTTTAAGAATATTTAGTTCCTCACGTACTGCATTAAGAGACTCAGAGAGCGAGGCTAATTGTCTGTCTTTCTGCGCAACCTGATCTTGCGCAAGGCGCACTTGAGCCTCCGCGGTCAACAATTGCCGTGTAAGCTGGGGAAAATTAGTTTTTGTTTCCGCAAGCTGCTTTTGAAGGCTGATAAGCTGGTCTTCTTTCAAACGCAAGAGTCGTTCTTTTGCGGCAATCTCTCTATTAAATTCCCCCTCAAGAAAGCGTACCTGTTCCGCAAGTACTCTTTGTTGCTGCGCTTCCAGGCTAGGAATATCTATTCCTTTCAAATCATATTCTGAGATAATCCTCTCTAAATACTCCCTGGCAAGGTCATTATGGGGATTAATTATTAACGCCTTCCTTAATTCAAGAGCAGCATCATCGATCTGTTTTGCCTTATAAAGCTTAATGCCGTATTCACAGAAGAAAATGCTTGAAGGGTCAATTTCTGAAGCGAAATGAGGGGTAGGATAGGTTACTATACAGGTAAGAATCAATAGTGAAGCGAGTAGTCTATTCATTGAACAAGTTCTTAAATAACTTTCTAAATTATTTAGCAATTCTCTTATTAACAGAGACTAAAAAAAGCCTCATTGGTAAATACGAAAGCCTTTGGGCTGATGTGAGAAAGCCTATTTATGCGGACAATAATTGAATATATCATATTTCAAGCAAATTGCAAGGAAATTATTGAGTCCTCGGCATTACCGCCATGGAACCTTCTAATGCCCTTCGGGGCCGGATACCCCGCGTGCTTGCGCATACTGACAATAAATACACGCCTGGTTTGGCACAGGCATCTGACCCATTAAAACCTCCCTTGCCTGTAACAAAACCTCGTCAATCCAAGAAGTATCACCTTGCAACGGTTCCAGAGATAGATCAAAAGAAAGTTGTCCCTGCCCAAATCCTCTCTCCTTATTCACTTTTGCGAAAAGAAAATATCCAATCGAGGAAACACTAAACGAATTTTGGATTAAAAGCCACTGGTAGATTTCCATTTGCCGTTTATAACTGCCATAAATCTTGTAGCTATTGGCTCCCGTAGCCTTATAGTCGACTACGATGAGTTCATTCTGTGCATTTCGCCAGACATCATCAATTGCCCCGAATACAAGAAAGCCGCTTTTTTGATGAGGGAATTGAACCCCGACAAAGTTATTTCTCCAATTATTCAGTTGATCACACCGATACGGCACCGCCTCGATATGATACCTGCGCATGAGCGCATGGGCAGTACCCTCTGCCCTATGGAGATCAAACTCCCGCTTAAGCAATACATCAATAGCGGAATTTATGGTATAGGGGGCAGGCGGAGGGCGTTTAATCCCTTTTTTGACGTCCAGCCAGAAACAACAAGGACAATCGACAAAAAGCTCCACTTTTGAACGAGATAATTTCGTCATGGCTGAGTTTTTATGCGTATTCAAAGACTATCGTCCTCTCTCCATACCTTGTTATTTTACGGTCTAAGTATTTAGAACCTTCTTTCTTGTCCCGGATACAATACGAGAACCTCTGTTTTTAGTCCTGCCTCATCTATTTTTTTCCGTAACGTCTGGATATATCTATCGGGGTCTTGAGGAGAAGGATAATACTCCGTCAGAAAAGCGCCCCTGGAAGGTTTAAAATGCATAGGGACGATATATCCCGGATTGATATCTTGTATCAATTGCACCATATCCTCAAAAGACATCTTCCCCATAGAGAGAAACAGATAATCGATATCGGTTATTTCGGAAAGTTTACGGTCATAGCGGGTATTATCCCCCAG
>JAHISH010000245.1 GCA_018818365.1 Candidatus Omnitrophota bacterium
CGGGACGAAGGATAAAGACCACTCGATGTTGGAGTTCTTCCCTGCGAACAAAGCCTGGCAATTCGTCACCAGTCATGGATTCCGCACGTTTATCAAAATAGTTTCCGGTAAAGATATCATCTTTTACGAACCCTTCCATAATGGCTTTACCAGCCTGGGATTTCAACTCTCCAACCGCATGAGTTTCTCCTCATCTGAATTGCATCTGGAGGAATGGAATAAAACCCTGGGGTTGGAAACCTCGGTTGACTATTTTACCGTCCCTAATGACTGCTATGCCGGATTAGTACGCGTAGTGCGCATTACCAATAAAAGCCGCTCGACTAAAAAAATGCAGTTGTTGGACGGCCTCCCCCAAATCGTCCCCTACGGGACAAGCAACTTATTCTTGAAGAAACTAAGCCGCACCATTGAAGCGTGGATGAACGTGGAGAACCTATCACAGAAAGTTCCCTTCTATCGCCTGACGGTTGACCCTACAGACCGACCGGAAGTGATCCATATTCAAGAAGGAAACTTCTATTTAAGTTTTCATAAAGAAGACGGCAAAGTAAAGATTACCAAGCCCATTGTTGACCCTGAGACTATCTTTGGCACGGTCACCGACTTTTCCTGCCCACGGGAATTCCTTGCAATCAAAAATTTCAAACCTTCGGCGCACGAACTCATCCGCAGCAAGACCCCTTCGGGATTCTCACTCTTTTCTGTAGATATTGCACCGGGCCAAACCAAGACATTCTCTACGGTGATCGGGTATATGAAAAGCCTTCAGATGCTCAATCAGAATGTCAATCGGATCATTTCACCCGGTTATCTTGAATCAAAGAAAGAAGAAAATAAACAAGTCATTGCGGACTTAGAAGATGATATCCGCACCCAAAGTAACTTTCGGACCTTCGACCTCTATGCAGAGCAGACCTATCTGGACAATATTCTGCGCGGGGGATATCCGGTTACCTTCGACCATAATAATGTATTCTATCTTTATTCCCGTAAACACGGAGACCTGGAGCGTGATTACAATAAATTCAAGCTGCAAGCGACCTATTTTTCTCAAGGAAACGGCAATTACCGCGATATAAACCAAAACCGCCGGTGCGATATCTGGTTCAACCCGGATATCAAAGATGCCAACCTTATTTACTTTTTTAACCTCCTGCAGACTGACGGATATAATCCCCTGGTAGTAAAAGGAGCAAATTTCATCCTCAAAGAAGAATCGACACTCACGAAGATTCTTGCGGATAAACTCCCCGCCAACGATATACTTCTGCTTGCCGAATTCCTTAAAAAGCCTTTTACTCCCGGAGGCCTGGTAAGCTTCATGGAAGAACACCAATTGAAAACACTTGTCCCTCTAGAAGAGATCTTGAATTGCCTCATCACTCATTCACTAAAGACTCAAGAGGCTGAGCATGGCGAAGGCTTCTGGACCGACCACTGGACCTACAATCTTGACCTTATAGAACAGTACCTTGCGCTCTATCCGGAAACGCTTAAAGATATACTCTTTGAGAACAAAACCTTTACGTTCTTTGACAATACCTACGTAGTAAAACCACGGGCTGAAAAATATGTCTTGCGAGAGAAACTGGTAAAGCAGCTCCAATCCGTATATCGTGACGCGGAAAAAGAAGAACGTATACGCAACAGAACCCAGCAGCCCAATGTCGTCAGGTCCCAATACGGATCCGGGAAGATTTATTACACTACGCTTATCAATAAGTTGGTGTGTCTGGCGGTAAATAAACTTTCGTCTCTTGATCCTTTCGGCATGGGGATTGAAATGGAAGCAGATAAGCCGAATTGGTTCGATGCCTTAAATGGCCTGCCTGCACTCTTTGGTTCATCGTTATGTGAAACCTTCGAGTTAAAACGCCTTCTTCTATTCATCCGCGAGAAAGTTACGGCCGTGCGCCCCACACAGGTGACTCTCTCTCAGGAAATATATTCCTTCATGCAGGCGTTACAACGTATTCTCCACGAAGACCTCTCTTCTTCGGATCCGTGCAAAGAATTTGTTTTCTGGGATAAGAGTTATTCTTTAAAAGAAGAATACCGCGCAAAAACCCGCTTAGGATTACGCGGAGAAGATATATCTCTAGGCACAGAAGAACTCCTAAATTTCATCGCTGCGGCTTTAGAGAAGCTTGAAAAAGGCATAGAAAAATCACTGAATAAGAAAACAGGGATCTATTATGCGTACTTCATGCATGAAGTCACCGATTATGAAGTAATTAATGACTCGTGTGTCTGGCCGCGTCGCTTTACCCAAAATAAACTCCCCTTTTTTCTGGAATCCCAAATGCATGCCTTGCGGGTCAGTACGAACACAAATAAAGCCTGCCGTTTGCATGCCGCCACCAGGGCAAGCGAACTCTTTGATCGGAAACTGAAGATGTATAAGGTAACTGCCCCTCTGGCCTCTATGCCGGAAGAAATCGGCAGATGCCGGGTATTTACCCCCGGATGGCTTGAAAACGAATCCATCTGGCTGCATATGGAGTATAAATATCTACTGGAACTGCTCAAACAAGGGCTCTATGAGGATTTCTATGCGGATTTTAAACACGTGCTTATCCCTTTTTTGAAACCGGAAGTATATGGCAGGAGTATATTAGAAAACTCTTCTTTTTTGGTCAGTAGCGCTTTTCCTGACAAGAATCTTCATGGGAACGGCTATGTGGCGAGGCTTTCAGGTTCCACTGCGGAATTCATCAATATATGGCTAGTGATGAATCTAGGGAGAAGACCTTTCACCCTCGATGCGCAAGCTTGCCTAAATCTAACCTTAAAACCGGCTCTTGCCGGATGGCTCTTTGACCGCCAGGGACTCTATCGCTTCAATTTCCTCAATAAGATTGCCGTTATTTACCGTAACCCGAGAAGAAAAAACACCTTCGGCAAAAATGGAGTTTCGATCACTAAAATCTTCTTCCGCGATAAAGACGGCTCACCCGTCTCACTTGCCTCTGACACTATCCCCTCTCCCTACGCAGAACAGATTCGTTCACGCCAAATCAATCAAATCGACGCGTATCTGGAATAGCAAAAAACTAAAGTTTCAGTTTAGAACTTGCGGCGGTAGAAGACGCGGAAGATATGCTGGGTGTCTAATGCGGAGAGTGACCAATTAGTCTGCTGATAAGGCTCGTTATACCCCACAAACTCACCGAACAAAAAGGTGAGGCTTTCGTCTCTATTCATGAAATATTCCGACCCTAAGAAGAAATTATGATGCCCCTCAAAGAAGTCTGAACGTTGATATTTATTCTGGTCATATATATCAATAAGCCGAGAAAAGATATATTTCCCCCAAAACGTCAGTTTTTCCGTAGGGGTATATTTTGCCTCAATACCCGCATGATTCATAGTATCATCAAGCCCGGTGGCATGTTTGTTTTCGTTAAAGGTATAGCGTAAGATAAACTCCCACTCGGGAGTGGGTGTATAGATAAGACGCGTCCGTATTACATTATAGTAATTATAGGGCGGTAGATCGAAAAACTGCTGATCATAAAGATACGGAGTCACCTTATCCCAAATGACCCCATCCCGCAACTCAAATCCTGCCGTAAGGTCATTTAAGAGCCCCCGGGGAAAATCCAAGGGGTCATTGGTGCGCTCATAAATGCCTTCAAGCGCGACAAAATCCTCAATAAGTTTATAGTGCGCCCCTAAGCCGAAAGATCCGACCGACGGGTCCTTATTATCAAGCACACTGCTATTCTGCACAAAACTATCGTCTTCAGAGAAATAATCTGTTAACGCATACATGGTCTTTGCATAGATATGCGGGTCAAGACCAGCAATGGACTTCGGCAAATGCTGATAGTAGGCCAACACTTTTGAAGTAAGGCGGGGATTAACCTCGTACGTTGACTCCGTGCGCAACACACTCTCGACATACTTCCCATTTACTTTATGCACATTACGGTACTTTATATCAGTACTTAATTGCTCATCAAATGATTTTACTAATGTTTTTAAGCCAAAGACGCTTCTTCCGCGGTCAAGGCCATCTCCCCAGACCAATGCGTTATCTTCATCTTTGATATCGGTGAAATAAATATGCTTGCTAAACGGCCGACTATCACTACGCGTATAGCGGTAATTCGACAATCCGGGATGGAACGCGCTGGCCATATATCCCATATACGCCTCACCTTTTAAGAGGCCGACAGTATTCTCATCCTGCGTGTCATACGCAATCCCCACTTTAGCTCCAGCTCCATCGTAGCGAGAATCTACCCCTGCTGCCTCTTCAATCTTAGTATCACTGGCTGCTAATTCCCCATATACGCTCACAAAAG
>JAHISH010000024.1 GCA_018818365.1 Candidatus Omnitrophota bacterium
AAATGTTGCTAAGAAACGGAAATCCAATTCCGCGCGGGGGAAGGAAGCAGGATTCGAGACAAACGAGAAGAATTGCTCAAGCGTACCGTAATATCCCAAATCACCTTCTCTGTATCCGGGAACTCCTGCCTGGTAGGTTATTTCACGGATAACCGTGTTTTCTTTGGTCAACCGTAAGAAAGGAAGGGTAGTTTCTGTACCAAAATCAACCTCTAAAACCGTGTCATCAATGCCCTCTACTATTACTCCATACCTGGTTATATGGATGCCTTTGCCTGCCTGAAAGTCCAATTCTACTCCGGCCGCATGGGCGTTTACATGGGCATATGTTTCTTCTCCTGGTGGCGCTCTAATATAACGCGCAAAAAATGTATTCTGCGGGTGAAAAACCATTTCCAGTAAAGTATCTTCTCTCCCGGCACTCTTAAGCACTACCGCGGCAATCGCTACTAAATGGACCATCGCATCCATGCCTAATCCGCCGCCGTTGATACTTCTCTCTACCAGCCAATCCCTCCCTTTTTCTATCGGGAAAGATTCAACAATCCATCCACGAATTGCCTTTATCTTTCCTACTTCCTTCAACCACTCTCCTATATCCCGTACTGAAGGGTTATCCAAAAAGAAGTCAACGGCAAAGATAAGATGAGGGTATTGTGCATGAAGCGTTAGGACCTGTGGTAATTGTTCTGGAAGCACCAATGGCTTCTCGACTGCAACGGGGATATTGTGTTTGACTGCCCATTCGACATATGCCCAATGTGTATTGGTACGGCTACAGACCATAATTCCGTTCACCTCCCCGAACTGTGCAGAAATCCTTTGGAATAACAGGCCCATTCCCCTCGTGGAAAGCCTTTCTTCTGCGCGCACATAGCCGGCATACGTAGGCAATTTCTCATTCTGCCTGATAAAAACATGGGCATATTCTTCCGGAGCTACATCAACGCAGATAAGATTTATTCCGTTTTGTTGTGCCAATTCTTCAAAGAAGGGCATGTAAAAACGCTGGATCACCGCGCCGAGACCGCCGATAACGACGACGTTAATTGGAGAAGAAGCAGTCCTAAATGTATTCCATGTAGTATACGCAGTTTTATCCTTAACGTAACTGACCAATGGCAACGACGCGCCTACCCCATACGCCATTATGTCATTCCAATCGAAGCCACCCACATGCGTAAAGAGAGATTCTTGAGTGTACCAGAACAGAAAAACAGTTAACGCAATCCAATACTTCGGCAATAATAAAACAAAGTTCGTTATTATATACGCAGTGAAAGCACTACAGAAAAAATCAGGAAGACAATCCCACCAAAAATGCGCCGGCAGATCAATCGTCTTGAAAATATCTTTATAGCTTTCAGAATTTAATCCAAATAACTGTATAAAGAACCCGTCACGCGAGATCTGAAAAATAAGTGTGAAGATAAGTGCGATACCCGTATTGGTAAATACGACTTTCTTCGAAGTCTTCTGCGTATGCACAAACAAACTCTGTGCATATTCGCTCTTCAAAGAAAAAGCCAATAAGCCTTTCATAACGCCAAATAGTGCCGCTAATAAAAACCATACGGCGCCACAACTAATCAGTAACCCCGTAACATACCAATCCAAGGGAATATACTGTTGTGGTCGAGCTTCTGGAACGAGCTCCTGAGTAAGGAAGATAAGCATTTGAAGAAACAATATAAAAGATGCAAATGTAAGGAGATTACGGAGCATCTGGTTTCTTCTTCCCGGAATGGCATTGATGGGAGAAGAAGAATTTCTTGCTATTTGCTCATAGACAGCTATCTGCGTGCCCTTAAGGATAACATCAAGCGAATCTTCCGCATGCTCTCTTAGAGTTTCGTCGCTCTCATCGCAAGAAGCTTCTAGTAACGCTGCAATAACATCGACTCGTCTCGTCCTTATATATTGCAGATATACCGCAGAGACAGAGCGGACCACCGGATGGCCATCTTTTAATCCTTTAATGATCCGGGAAATCCCTCGTTCCTCTGATACGAATCTAAGCAACATTCTCAATGCGCCGTCTCGGAGATGTTGGCTTTGAAGAACAGCTCTCTCTTCAGCTCCTCTCCTGATAAAACGGAAACACCTTTCCACGCGCCTCTCATCTTCTAAAGCCCGACTGATCTCTTCCTTGATATTTCTTATCGCAGGGCCATCGGTGAATTTAATAGAAAGGTGGGCCTTCCGAAACTGCATACCGGCGTTGACTAAAGCAAATAATGGGATTGTCGCATATCCCACCCACCATAACAACGGACTTGCAATTAAAAAGATGATGCCTAATAGTGGATGTGCCACAAGTGTTGCTTGCACAACATACAAACGTTCCCGTTTGAAAGCCAGCGCATCAGAAGGCATAGCAATATCTTTAAGTCTATTCCGGGAATAGAATACCAGCGCAGTTCCTATATGAGCGCCTACATGCGTCAGATGTGTAAATAGCGCAGAACAGATTCCGCCAATAATGATCAAGCCAACCGTCATATCAATTTCTTTTACTGCCTGAGTTACAATGAAATGCTTTCCCAGACTGAGCGGGAACAAGTAGATAATAAGTCCGGACAATGAGCCTAATATTAAATCGGCCAAGAACACTTCCACAAGCTCTGCCTTATCTGACCAATATGAGCGGATATACCCTACCCTGACCAATTCATTGAAGATGGCAAGAGGCTTCCAAACCGGAGAGCTAGAAGTAATGGGGACGTTTCTATTTTCCTCCTGCTCTGGGGAGGATGCGCCTTGTGTTTCTTGTCCCTCCAATCTTAAGCGAAGAGCCTCCGCTAGCTGGGGAATTTGCTGCAGGTTATAATCAAAGGTATCCCTGGCATCAGGGTCAATACCGGTTCTTAACTGCGCAAGCTTTTCACCTATGCCATCCCATATGCCGGAGAATGCATCTAATCCTTCCAAAAGCTGAACCATTTCAATAAGACGCTCAGCCTCCATTCTTAATTGCCTATCAGGAGAACAATCGGTGATGAACGTATGCAATTCTCTGAGCATTCGGGATAGATAGCGTATAACTTTTTCATCGCTCAGCTCTCCCTGTCCCTGCACCGGAGAGGAAGCAGACTGACGACTTCCTTCACCAGGTTTCTTGGCACGACGGCGGGTAAATCTCTTTGGCAGCGGAACAGTTCGTTCGTGCAGTCCAACGATGGTTTGCCACAAATCCGCGGACAATTGCCGATAATCCTCAAGCTTGGCATCCACCCAACCAGCGAGGTCATCTGCGAGAATAGCGCTGCGCATTCCCACCTTCCATATTTGGATATCGAACCCGGCTTCTTGCGCACATACAAGCAAAGCACGCACTTGTTTTTCCAATTTAGAAGGATTGGGGTCGTTTCTATTTTCCTCCTGCGCCGGAGAGGATGATTGCGGCATTACCGGGATATGAAGCGCAATAATGTGGCCATTCGCCCTGGGACCTTCGTACTGCTCATCTTCTCTCCATCCAAGCAATATATGCTGTTTTCCCGAGAAGCCAAAGTCTCGTTCAATACCATGCAAAGAATCGAACGCACAATGAATCATCCCTCCAAACCCCGTAGTATCTAAAGACCGTGCTGCGGAAGGAACAGTCCAAAACCACGGCCTATTAAAATAAGTAAACCAGGGTTTAGATGTCAATAAATCAGGCAATGCCACTTTCCCGGGGCCCCAAAATTCTACCCTTACCCCGACATAAGGTTGCCTGGCAAGATATACCCGCATCACAAGACGAGAATCATCGCCAAATTCATGTTGGAACAAATTCTCTATAAGAGTCCCTAACACTAGCTTCATTCTCTGCCAACTACGGCTAAAATTATCTGTAGCAAGATTTAACGGACCCTTTAAATTAAACCCTTTGGAAAGTATCACCTCTTTAATTCTCCTGAGCGCTTGGTCGCGATATTGATCGGCTAGGAATCCCTGATAATAATCTCTACTGTCAACCTCAGGATAGATGGTGAATCCATGGACAATGCGGCCGGCTTCTCTTTGACTATCATTCCGCCGAGACGGATTCACCCCTGCTATCCTGAAAGCCCGGCAAGCCATTCCATAAGACATGGGGGCGTCTCGTTGAACAAAGTAATCTCTCAATTCTTCAATGGATAACCGCCTCCCCCGTTGGAATTGTTGTTGGATATATTTCACTCGCTTTACGGTCGATTCCCTCCGACGCGGAGCATTGAGAAATACAAGCGCAGAGGAAGCTGAGCGATTATTTTTCGTGCCCGGCTTTTTGCGCCGGGGGCGGGTGAATCTCTTGGGTAACGCAACCCTTGCCCCGCGCAGATCTTCCATGGTTCTCCATATATCTGCAGACAATTGTTGATAATCTTCAAGCTTATTATCCACCCACCCGATAAGGTCTCCGGCAAGAATAGCTCGACGCATTCCTTCCTTCCATCCCTGGATATCGAACCCGGCTTCTCGTGCACACACAAGCAATGCGCGTAATTGTTTCTCCAATTTATGCCTTGCTGATTTCTGGCGACATTCCCCAAATGCCATACGGACAGCTAAATCTCTCATCCCCTCATGGCCGTTAAAACCAAGGGTTTTAAGCATACGTTCTATTAGCATAATCCGTATCTGATCTTGCGCCCCCATCTCTTTTTCGACCGGCGAACTTGACCCCGGGGACACTTTCCCGCAGAAGGCGGGACAGCCGCCAGTCTGACGGATATCTCCCAGGCGCTCGACGACCTCTGCAGTAGTAAGGTCGAATATCTCTTCATCGTGTGCGATCAACCCGTACTGTGCCAAGAACCCACCCAGCAAGAGCTGTTTCTCAATCAGGGCGAAGCGAATCTGTTCCCGGCGATGCAGTAACGTCTCCTTTTCTTTTGCGGTGCGCACGTATAAAATCATAGTCCTCCGAAACTCCTCAAAATCCCGACCGCACGAAAAGTAGTCCCGTATACCGAATTCCGCAAGAAGCTCGTCAAACCCTTTACCTTTACGCCGCAAACTTGGAGAAAACTCCCATAATCCCTCTCGGATATCTTCAATGATAATTTCTTTGATAGGTGGAATCCTGCCTGAACTCTTGGGATGACGATAACTGACTGCGTAATACAGGATCATCTTCCACAACTGCGGGCACTCCTTCCTAATCCTTGCTACGCACTCCTCATAATCTCCCTGCGTCACTATAGACTGATGTTTCCGGGCAAGAATGAGGATTTTTAAAAGGTCGTTACGCTGCTCCAAGGAAGCGCTATCGGGAATCTCCTCTTCCAACGCCTCCAGAAGAGCCAGACGGAATTTCAACGGGACATTCCCCGCTTCGCCTCCCGGGCTGAACATCCCTGCCAGATTATTGTCCAGGATGGCATAAATATCGTCGCAGATAAGGCGGTGATAGGTAAAGACTATGGTGTGCTCGCGTAACTCCTGGTACCAACGCGCGGTAGACGAATAATTCTGTATATGTTCCAACAACTCTACGCAGAGGCTCATCCGCAAGCCGACCAGTTCCTCCAGGCGCTCTATCGGCAACCCCATCAGCGTTTCCAGCAAATCATACTCCGTTTCCAATCTTATACGGATAACTCCATTCTCATCAATGCGCACATCCAGGGGACGCTCCAAGGCAAGGCCTTTCCGAAGAAAACTCTCCACGAGGATATCTCTGTCGTAAGGGTTCAGTGGACGCGGAGGCCTACCTTCCCATTCTACTCCTTTTTCCTCGATAACCCTTCCGGGTTCGCGCCGGATATTGCCTAAGAATTCCGCGCGTATCTCTTTAAACCCTCTCTTCCCGGTCCATTCGCCTGTTTCCTCAACTATGCCTTCTTTGACGACAAGCGGAAGTTCTCCCAGATAGAGAGTTTTGCGTGAGGCATCGAATGTAACAATCTGGCCGTCCCATAACTGCAACACCTCACGCCCGTTGTGCGTGGCTACGATCACGGGAATATTCCGTTCCCTGCCAACCTGAGCAGGATGGGATTGCGTGGCCCCTTCATCTACCACCATACCGACGACCTTCAGAAGCGCCATGTTCCAATACCCGCGGGTCTTCTTGACCGCAATAATATCCCCGTCATCAATCTCGTCGGGTTCGGAAACAATATGTAGCCTGCCCACTGCTGCGCCGGCATTTCCGATCAACGCGCCGCTGAACGTAATCGCCTGCTTGGAGGCTACCGCTTGTTCATGCGCTGACTGGCGAACGGTCAAAATCTTTCTTCCCCCC
Organism: Candidatus Omnitrophota bacterium; assembly: GCA_018818365.1. Lineage (GTDB taxonomy): Bacteria > Omnitrophota > Gorgyraeia > Gygaellales > Profunditerraquicolaceae > JAHISH01. The sequence goes on from JAHISH010000024.1 coordinate 6,218, forward strand.
CAGGACCAGAGTATTTCCGGCCGGCCCTGTAGTGCCCACCATACCCCATCTTCACCCAAAGCGAACTCTGTATCAATATGCTTTTTGCTTAAGCCATGCCGACGGTAATAATTGCTGATACGCTGTACCATCCTTGCCACCTCCAGGGCATCTGCATCGCTCACGCAGAAACGATTCTGTTCTTTTTCGCTGAGCTCAACATTGTTGAGCCCTCCTTGTTCGGCGGCATACAATCTCCCGTTCCTTCTGCCTTTCTTCCAACCGAGAAGTTCAAAATCTTCCGCAGAGACCCATAGGACATCTGCTTCGCTCTCGCCGTCAATAAACTGCTCTCCCAATCCTTCCACGGCATTGATACAGATGACTGGCGCGCCGGTTCCGGAATCAACGTCATATACAACAGCCGCGCTCTTTGTGGGAACCATGGTAACTACCGCAACACCCATCTTTTCTAACGAATGCGAAAATGCCGGGGTGCGTGCAAGGGCTGCAGCAATAGCATCAATATCCAAGCGACCTTGCAATACACGAGATACCTCTTCCCGCCTTAGCTTATTACGGTCATCGACCACCCTGTCATTAAACATCGAAGCCCAGCAATGCTTGCCTTGTTTCAGAATAATACCAGCCCTAGCCTTAAGATTGAGAACGGTACGATGCCCACCCGCAAAAGATGCAATGATCAGATCTTCTGCCGTAGAAGAACTCCGGTCAGCCACCCATGCCCACATAATGCCCGACAACACCAGGAACCGTTGGACCGCACGCTTTATCTGCTGAGGGATACTCTTGTTGTCATCTAAGATCATTTCCCTGATATGCGCGCTTAGTTGCATCATCCTCGAAGAAATCTTATTCTGCTGGCTCTTCAATACAGCTGCTTCTTCTTCGTTGGTAGCTTCTCCAAGAATATCCAGAGTAATCCACTCCTCTGAAAGCGCATCAAGCTTCTGTATATCCGTGTCTATACTATGGGAACGCACGTACTCCGCAAAAGCATGCGTAGTAATATTAAATCCCGCACAGGTATTAAGTCCCGGAACCCGGCGCAGATACGCCAAGCCCATGGCTTTGCCTCCGACCAGCCGGATATCTGTTTCATCCATTGTAGCCACAAACGGCGGGTGCTTACGCCTACGCTTTGAAACGATAACCCGGTCCTTGATACACCCGACGGGGAGGAAACGCCCTAGCGAAATAAAACGCATCCCTCTGACTTCAAGGGCAATACCTTTCTCAACCGTGGGGAACTTGCTCAGTGCTGCGACAAGAGGGTAAAGAACCGGCTCGAAAGCCCCATAACCATCCTGCAACGATTTGGAAGCCTGTGCTTCCATACCAGCAGTAGCGTCTTCGACAGTAACCACATCTCTGATACACACCCGGACGCCTTCGGGGACATGTCGCCCCAGTACCTGCGGAGTAAATATGTTCTCTACGCGTATATCCTGTCCTTCTTCCCCGACGACCATTTCAGGAAGTATGATATCCCCTGCACGGAGAGTATCGTCGAGAGAACGGCAGGATCCGATCACCAAGACGCGTGTACAGAGCGCATTCTGATCTGCGCACCGCTGGAGCCAATCCAAGAACATAACCTGCGAGTCGCCTTCCAGCACCCGCATATTGAGAATGGCAATGCGCCTGCCATCGCTCATGAGCATCAAGCGACCCTGCCATGCTGGATGAGTAAGTGTGCGTTCATAACGAATGCCGGCTGTTTTGAAAACCTCATTCCAGGCGTCGCAGAACACATCGACATCCCAAACTAAGATCAGGGTAAAAAGTTTTTCTATGACCGGCAGTTCAGTCGGAGAAGAAACGCTTTTCTCAGATAACTCCGCAGCTACCCATTGCGCCAGCGTAATGCGACAGATTCCCGCAGCCATCTTCAGTGCTCTCTCCCGCCGCTCATCCATCCCCATAGTAAGGGCAGTATGCAGGGCGAAAACAAGCTCCTGCTCATTAACAGGATTTATGCCAAGAGCTCCGTCTGCCACCTCAGGATAAGCTCCAATCGTATTGGAGACCACTGCCATGACCGGTGAAAAATCAGCGGCATTCCCGCAAGAGAACGCGTGCAACCGCTGGTTAACTTGGTCCAAAAAAGCTGGATCATTCAAAGCTATGAATATCTTAACCACCAGGTTCATGCCGTCTCGGTGTGAATTCACTAATACTACGTCGGCGGCTAAACAGAGACCTAACCAGGATTCTTCGGGAGCAAGGTTTGTTACTACGACCGGCCAGTCTCTTGCGAAAGATTCTCTGAACTGATCAGGGGTCTCTATGATTCCGTCCCATGTGGCACGAGGAGAAAATTCTCTATTGAGCGACCTGGTCAGCGTTTTTATCTCTTCGACTAACCGCGCATATTGGGGAATATCAAGCCGGGAAGGAATAAACCAACTCACAAAACAGATTCGGTCTGCCACTTCCGGATTACACCTCAGAAAAATCCTTAAAGCACTGAACCCTTCAAGGATCCCTTTGGTAAGCTCTGTCCTCTCTCCTCTGGCAATAAGCGTCCTGC
>JAHISH010000246.1 GCA_018818365.1 Candidatus Omnitrophota bacterium
AGGGGCTGCCCATTGGCTGAAGGTACAGCATAAGGAAGAAGTTGGACATGCCATGAAGATATTCGATTTCTTAAATGACCGGGGAGTCCGGGTGCTGCTGCAGTCAATCCCTCAGCCGACCCAGGATTTTGCTTCGGTACGGGAAGTCTTTGAAGAGACCCTCAAACACGAGAAGAAGGTCACCGCGCTGCTTAATGCGCTCAGCGACTTAGCAGAAGAAGTCGATGATAAAGCCGCGGAGATATTCCTGCAATGGTTTATTACCGAGCAGGTAGAAGAGGAGAAGAGCGCGACGGTGATAGTTGAAAATCTTAAGATCGTCAAACCTGATTCTCCGGCCTTGCTTATGCTGGATAAGGGGCTTGGGAAAAGAGAAGGTTAAGGGAAGGAAGGCACATACGATGAGTAAATACAAATGCGAAGTCTGTGGTTATATTTATGACCCTGCGACAGGAGACCCAGATCACGGGCATCCTGCGGGGACGCCTTTCGAGAAGCTTCCTGCGGATTGGACCTGCCCCGAATGCGGAGTCGGTAAAGACCAGTTCGTAAAAATTTAAACGGAACAAATCTATCGCGAGGGAGTAACTGATGTCAGATCAGGTTACCTTCAAGGGGTCTGTATTAACCTTGGTGGGTCGGAAGATAAAAGTAGGTTCCTCTGTTCCTGATTTCCGGGTTGTGTCAGGAGAGCTCAAAGAGATACGGCTATCGGATTTTGCGGGGAAGATTAAGGTAATTAATTTCTTCCCTTCTATTGATACGCCGGTATGCGACGTACAGGTTAAAGAGTTTAACAAAAGGGCTGCAGACCTCTCGTCAGATATCGCCGTGATCGGTATCAGCAAAGACCTTCCGTTTGCCCAGAAGCGGTTTTGCGATGCGCATGATATCTCAAAGGAAGTAGTGCTTTCCGATTATAAAACCTCTTCTTTCGGTATTAATTACGGGGTCTTGATTAAAGAGCTTAATCTCCTGGCGCGCGGAGTAGTGGTTATCGATGCGCACAATATTCTTCGTTACCGTCAAATCGTACCCGAGATTACCCGGGCGGTCAACTTTGATGACGCATTGAAAGCGGCAGAAGAAGTAGTGCGTATTCCGCAGGTGGAGGCAGAGGATTCATTGCCTGACCATTGTAAACCTTGCGAGAAAGGGGTTGCGGCACTCCCCCGGGATAGAATAGATAAACTTCTGGCTGCGCGCCGCGGATGGGATCTTGTCGAAGGCAAGAGATTGACTAAGGAATTTACGTGCAAGGATTTTTTGGAGGCCAAATATTTCGTGGACTTTATTGCGGTGATTGCCGAAGAACAAGGACATCATCCTACTCTGACCTTGGGATATGCCAAGGTGAAGGTTTCACTCTCTACCCATGCGGCCGCAGGATTGACCGAGAATGATTTCATTATGGCCCGGGCTATCGATGAACTTAAAGGATAAGAATGAAGAAGGCCGCGGTCTTAGTCGATGATTACTATCAGGTATTAGAGGTCTGGTATCCTTATTTGAGGCTTCGCGAGAGCGGGATAGAGACGGTCTTGGTGGGTTCCGAAGAAAAGGAATATAAGAGCAAAGAAGGATATCCTGCAAAGGCCGAATGCGCAATACGCAAAGTCAAGGCCGATGATTTTGACGCGGTGGTTATCCCCGGAGGATGGGCCCCGGATATCTTGCGCCGCTATCCGGAAATAAATAATTTTGTAAGGCTGATGGACGAAAAGAGAAAAATCGTAGCAGCAATCTGCCACGGAGGATGGGTATTGATTTCTGCGGGGATATTAAAGAATAAAAAGGTAACCGGGTTCTCGGCGATTAAAGACGACTTGGTCAATGCGGGAGCGCGCTATGTCGACCAGGAAGTTGTGGTAGAGGGCAATCTTATTACTTCCCGTAATCCGTATGATCTGCCGGCTTTCTGCGCGGCGATAGTGAAAAAATTAATTTCCGATGGCTGATATATTCCAAGTAAAAGTAAGAGAGGTGATCTTGCGTACCTATAATGTGAAGAGCGTGCGCGTAGATTTTCCCGGAGTTCCTTTTAAAGCAGGGCAGTTTTTACAAGTTTCCCTTGGAGAAGATAAAGCGCTTAAACGGTATCTTTCTATTTCGAATGCTCCCACGGAAACCGGCTATTTGGAGTTTACCAAAAGAATTACCGACAGCGAATTCTCGCAGCGCTTAAGTTCTCTGAGATCGGGAGATGCGCTCTCTATCCAATATCCTTACGGAAAGTTCACCTATGAGGATAATCCCGCCGGGAAAATAGCCTTTCTTTCCGGAGGTATCGGGATTACTCCAATACGAAGTATCAGCCGTTTTGTCACGGACCGCGCGTTGGATGTCGATATTATTTTGATATACGCTAACCGTTCAATAAATGATATCGTCTTTAAGGACGATTTTGATGCGATGGCCAAGGTATCTTCCAATATAAGAGTAGCGCATGTGCTCTGCGAGCCGGCTCCTGATTTCAAGTGTGCCGTGGGCCGGATCAATAGTACGATAATCAGCAACCAATCTCCTGATTATGCCGAACGCACGTTCTTCCTCTGTGGCCCTCCGGCTATGGTGGAGTCGATGAAGAAGATCTTACGCGAAGAGCTCTCTGTTCCGGAGACACAGATTGTTACGGAAAACTTTCAAGGTTATTAAGTTACCCAAGAGGTGCCTATGTCAGTACAAGAAATACTTCCCAATATTTATTCGGTCGGGGTAATCGATTGGAATGTGCGCACCTTCCACGGGCACACCTATACGACGAAACGAGGATCTACCTATAACGCGTACCTTATTCTTGATGAGAAGATCGCTCTCGTGGATGGCGTGCTTGGCGCCTTTACCGAAGAGTTCCTCTCTAATATCCGGCAGGTTGTTCCTTTTGAAAAAATCGATTATGTGATTGCCAATCACGTGGAGACGGATCACTCCGGGGCACTGCCTGCGGTAATGAAACTATGCCCGAACGCGAAAATGTTAGGCACTCAGAAGTGCAAGGAAGGGCTCTATAAGAATTATTACGGAGAGTGGGATTTTCAGGTTATTAAAACAGGTGATACGCTGGCGCTCGGCAAGAGAAGCTTGAATTTTATCGAGGCCCCGATGATCCACTGGCCGGATAGTATGTTTACCTATTGCCCGCAAGAGCAGTTGCTCTTGCCCAATGATGCCTTTGGCCAGCATTACGCCACCAGCGAACGATTCGATGATGAGGTTGATCAATGCGCGCTTATGGACGAGGCAGCTAAATATTACGCGAATATTCTTTGGCCGCTGGGTAGCGTGATTGCCAAGAAGATAGAGGAGGTACAAAAACTGAATATCCCGATCAAGATGATCGCTCCCAGCCATGGGATCATCTGGCGGCGTGACCCGGGAAAGATAATTAATGCCTATCTTGGGTGGGCGAAAAACAAGACGCAACCGAAGGTCGTTGTGGTCTATGAGACGATGTGGGGCGCGACCGAAAAGATGGCAAGAAAGATTATTGAGGGGATCACGAGCGGTGGGGTCAGCGTAAAGCTCTTTGACATTGCTACCTCCGATCGCACCGAAGTGATCAAGGAGATGCTCGATGCAAAAGGATTTCTCTTCGGTTCTTCCACGCATGATAATGATATGCTTCCCACTATGGCGGGATTTTTGGCATTCTTAAAAGGACTTAAGCCGAAAAATCGGTTAACGTCCGCTTTCGGTTCATATGGGTGGGGAGGCGGAGCGATAAAAGGAATCGAATCGGTGTTAAAAGAGGCAGGCCTGGTGAATACGCAACCAGGATTGAGTGTGCAATATGTGCCGGATACGGATGAATTCAAGCGCTGTTATGAGTTCGGGAAAGAATTCGCTCAAGAAGTCAAGAAAACATAAGCATCTTTAATGATACGCTCTGCGGGTGAAGTGGATACCTGCGATATCATCTGCGGCGTGTGAACAGATGAAGAAGAAGTAAGAGGGAATGAAGAAGTTCTCAGACGAGATAATCAGGTTTTTTCAGAGCCAGGGATGCGTGATCGTCTCGACCATTGACCGGCATGGTTTCCCGCACTCCTCGTGTAAAGGTATTGTGCAGATAAACGCTGACGGGCGCATCTTTCTTTTGGATGTCTATCGGGCCAAGACCCAGGATAATCTTAAAGCTAATCCGCACGTAAGTATTACCGCAGTTGATGAGCATAAGTTTAGAGGGTACTGCCTTAAGGGCAAGGCGGAGATGTTCTCTGATGCGCAGTTGACCGAGGAGATACTTAAATCCTGGGAGACAAGGCTTACTTCGCGCGTGACCCACCGTTTGTTAAAGAACCTGAAAGAAGAGAAAGGGCACCCGCGTCACCCCGAATTATCCCTGCCAAAGCCTAAATACCTGATTGTCGTTGAAGTTGAAGAAGTGGTGGATCTTACGCCGGCTCACTTAAAAGAGAAAGGAAAATAACATGGGGATCTTTGCGGGTAGCGAAATCGTTGGAATTGCAGTTGAAATCGAGAAAAACGGCCGGGATTTTTACCGCCTTGTGGCACAAAACTGTAAGCGTCCTGAAGCAAAGAGGATTTTCACTATGCTTGAAGGAGAAGAAGAAAAGCATATTGCGGCTTTTAGCGCGATCCTTCAAACCATGCAAAAATACGAGCCGGCAGAGTCATATCCGCAAGAGTATTTTGCCTATATGCGCGCCTTAGCCGGCGATCATATCTTTACGCAGAAAGACAAGGGAACCGAAGTAGCCAAAGCGATCGCCACCGAT
>JAHISH010000247.1 GCA_018818365.1 Candidatus Omnitrophota bacterium
AAGGTATGCGTACTCCGCGTCAGGATGGTTGGGAGAAGGTAATGGCGGGAGTTACTACTCCGGAGGAGGTAATGAAGGTGACTTCCGTGGACCAGAGAAGCGTAAAACGAGAGGAGAATACGATGAATCTTTCCTTTAATCCTCCTGCAGGAGAAAATGATCAATCTTCGGCAGAATTACGTACCTACACGCGTATTGATGCCAAGTTGAATGTCCGGTATAAGATCGTCAAGACCGTCGGAAAACAGGATGTGCATCCTGACCAAACTGAGCATTTAAGTGTTACCAAGAGCGTGTCGGCAGGAGGGGTCCTCTTTGTTTCTGACGAGTCGCTTCCGGTGGCGACTATTCTAGAGCTTAAGCTGGAGTTACCGGGTGAAGAGAAGCCGATTGAATGTTTAGCCAGGGTTGCCAGAGTCGAAGAGATCGACCTGGAGAAGATATATCATATCGGGGTATATTTCTTAGATGTAAGCGGCTCACAGCGTTTAAAAATTGATGCTTTTGTGGAGAAGAGAGTATGAGTATTTATAAGTACCGTGCCCGCAAAGGCCCCCAGCAGGTGGTCGAAGGGCGCCTTGAAGCTCAATCTGAAGATGAGGCAATTGACAAGATAAGCCAACTTGGGTATTTCCCTATTCATCTGGAAGTCGATACTAATCCGATACAGCCCCAGACGGGGCCTTCAGTGATTAGGCATTCCGCGAAGGCAAAACGTAAAGAAGTTACAATCTTTATCAGACAATTAGCAATTCTTCTGAAGTCAGGAGTGCCGATATTGACGACTCTTACTATTATTGGAGAGCAATCCAATAGCGTGTCTTTGAAGGAAATCCTGTGCTCCATACATGATGCGGTAAAGGAAGGGGCAAGTTTCTCCTCAACGCTCCAATGGTATCCGAAGGTCTTTTCTTCTTTGGATGTGGCGATGGTGCGTGCCGGAGAAGATAGCGGCGCATTACCCGAAGCACTTTTTCGGATCGCCGATTATCATGCCAGGCAAGAAGAGATGATCTCGCGTTTTCGTACGGCAATGGCCTATCCAATTCTTATGGGAATTGTTGGTTTTGGGACAGTAGTCTTTATGCTGGTGTATGTGATGCCTCGTCTGATGAATATCTTCGTTAGTATCGGGCAAGATCTGCCTTTGCCGACAAAGATGCTCCTATCTTTAAGCACTTCCTTGCGCCAGTGGTGGCCATGGGCTATTCTTATGGCGGCAATCGTGGTGATCCGTCAGGAGCTTAAGACCAAGATCGGCAGGAGAACGGCCAGTCTTTTTAAACTATATCTGCCAATCTTCGGAAAGCTTATCTTAAAAAATGAATTAGCGCGTTTTTGCAGGACGCTGGAACTTCTCCTCCACAACGGTATCCCGATTCTGAAGGCATTGGAGGTGGCAGCGCCGGTAGTCAATAATGAAATTATACGTGACCAGTTAAGAGAAGGATATAAGGTGCTCGAACAGGGAGGTTCATTTGGCAGGAGTATCAAAGATTCGAAACTTTTTCCCGTGTTTATGAGCAATCTGCTCATTGTGGGGGAAGAGTCAGGTAAGCTTATGGATGCGCTTTCAGAGGTGGCTACTTCGTATGAGCATGATACCGATGAGGCGATTAAGGTGATGTCGAGCCTCTTGGAACCGCTCATGATTTTAGGGATGGGTATTATCGTAGGTTTTATCGTGGTGGCCATGTTATTGCCGATATTCGAAATAAATGTTATGGCACGCTAGGAGGGAGGCAAAGTGATGGCAGGGGAAAAGAAGATCTTTGTGGCAGATGACGATGAGATTGTTTTTACCGGTCTGAAACGCCTTTTGGAGCTTTCAGGGTTTAATGTCCACGGCTGCCAAAAATCCAACGAGGTCGTGGCGGTAATCAAGGCGACTAACCCGGATGTCATTATCCTTGATTTATTGATGCCGGGCTTAAGCGGGTTTGATATCTGTGCGCAGCTTAACAATGATCCGCAGACCCAAGGGATTCCCATCATTGTTACTTCTGCGTTGGCTGCGTATACCGATATCAAGAAGGCATATCAGCTAGGGATTGTCAGCTATTTTACGAAACCTTACGATTTTCAAAAACTATTAGAGGAGATAAAGGAGATTATTGCTTCTAAGAATGCCGGGGGTCCGTGTTTATAAAAGATATGGTTTCTCGTGGAACGAGTATGCTCTCCGTGAGTGGATGGGTGGGGTAATATATTTCTCTCACGGAATTCATTTTAAATGGAGAGGCGTGACAGTATGGAGAGAAAGATAGCGATCTTTGTGATGGGGTGGGTTTTACTTTTTCTGACGCAGGCTTGTGCCGAGATTTCCTATACCGGCTCCGAGATTATCGGTAAAAAGATACTTCCTGCTCTGAAGGATGCGTTATACGCCAAGTCAAAGGTTGAGTTTGGTTCAGTGATTACGGATTCTTCGAGTATGGGATTGCCGGCGCTCATCCAAGGCAAGGTTGATTTGGTGGGTCTGGCGAGGCGCTTGACTTCTCAAGAACGCAGACAGCATTTATTTTATCAGATCATTGCCTATGATGCCATCGTGGTGTGTGTACACCAGAAGAACCCCGTAAATAATCTTAGCAAGGAACAGATCAAGGGGATCTTCTCCGGAAAGATTGCGTCTTGGAGCGAAGTGGGAGGTAACGATATCCCCATAGTCTGTATTATCCAAAAAGAACAAGAGAACCGTGGAACGATGATAGAGTTTCGTAGACAAGTGATGGATGATGTTGTCTTTCGTTCTGATGCGCAGGAGATCTTGCATTCGGAAGAACAAGCGGAGATTCTTTCAAAGACCGAAGGCGGCATTACGGTACTTAGCCAAGTCTTTCTCCCTCCGGAAATAAAGCGCCTTGCCGTTGACGGTGTTTTTCCGGGCAATGAAGCTACCGCAAAAGGGTTTTATCTTCTCTCGCGTCCGCTTATATTGATGGCACGCGAATTACCCGGGGGGGAGCTTAAAACTTTCTTTGATTTTGTCATCTC
>JAHISH010000248.1 GCA_018818365.1 Candidatus Omnitrophota bacterium
AGCCGACAAAAAATATCGGGGGCAGAGAACCGTGGATACAACTCAAGGAGCTAGTGGCACGCTTGAAAAAGAGAATCTCGCGTCCGCGATGTATTACCATCGCTTACTCGGTAAACGGAGGTTTTACCCCTATGAAGTATAAAGCTATGGGGGATGAGATTGCATCAAGTTTTGGATACATAGATTCATCTTTAACGAAGCGACTGCGCGCTGGAGAATCGTTCGTAAAATTCAGAGAAGCCTTCGAAAGCGACGATCTCCCGTTAGCAAAGGCCTATTATTCCGAAGCTCTGCGGCTTAACTCTTCTTATAGGGCACAGGATAATAATTACGGCCCCATGTATCTTTCAGTGGGCAAATACGATAAGGCAAGGCATGAATTCGAAAAGATGGCAAAGGTTGATCCGAACGATAGTTTTAGCCATTCGGGGTTGGGAAGTATTTTTTTGTTAAAAGGAAAGATTGAGAAGGCTGTCGGATGTTTTAAAAAAGCGCTTCGATTGCGTAAAGACAATCAGCAGGCGCTTATGGGATCAGCCGAAGCAGCTTTTAGATCAAAAGAGTATTCTAAGGCGGTCCACTTTTTGCTTCGCTACGAAAAAGAAAAACCCTTTCAGGGGTATTCAAGATATTTGGAAGGAAAAGTCTGTGAAAGAAAAGGTAGGTTACTGGATGCATATAAGAAGTACAAGGAAGCATTTCAGCTGGGGGTAAGTGATGGTAAGCTTTTAATTAAGCTTGTAAGGCTTGCGTCAATTTTTGATAAAGATTTTCTTCCCGTGATAAGAAAAGAGGCCAAGCGAGTCAGTATAAACTTAAGTCGTTTTCGCAAGGAATATGCAATGAAAGGCTATCGGGAGATGTCGCGGAAGACATATGCGATGGAGAAGCGAATAGAAAAAATAGCTGCGTAAGGGGCGATATTCTATGTTCCGCCAGTGACCCGAAGGTCAAAGACATGCTCAATACAAAATTATCGCGTTCTTCTTTTATGCCATTTGTGCCGGCATTATTAGAAGAGTATGCCGCAGAATATTTATCAGGCCCTATGCATTCTTTTTGTGATGAATTTATGACCCGTACCTATTTTGTTCCCGAAAAATGCAAGCGTGTTGCGCCTGCAATCGTGTATGTCGATGGAACCGTACGCCCGCAGGTGGTTTCTTTCAGGAATAACCCTTCACTCCACACTATCTTTTCCTGTTATGCGAAAAAGACGGCTATTCCTATTCTGCTTAATACCAGCTTTAATATCCATGAATCGCCCATAGTCTGTACTTCCGCTGATGCGCTTTCAACCTTTAGCCGCTCTGGCCTGGATATATTGGCAATCGGAGCTTTTATCGTTTACGGGAAAAATTGAGTATGAAAGTCTTATTATTGAGCCCTGCGTATCTGCCGACATTTATGCGTAACGGCCGTTGTGACTATCTTTCCTGGTCGAATACGCAATGGTTCCCGATTTGGCTTTCTTACTGCGGGGCGCTGCTTGTGAAGCACAGGCATAGTGTTTTCTTAATTGACGCTCCTGCGCAAGGATGGGATGAGAAACAGACCTTTGATAAGATAATCGGATTTGCTCCTGAGCTTTTAGTAGTATATAGTTCCACCCAAAGCATTGAGTGCGATGTCCGTTTTGCAGAAAAAGTCAAAAATTCCCGTGAATGTAAAATAGTATTGGTAGGGCCTTTTGTTTCTCTGGTTGCTGAAAAGATTATGAGTACTTATCGAGATATTGATGCATGTGTGCAAGGGGAATTTGAGTATCCGGTTCTCGAACTAGCCAATGGCGTATCCGCAGATACCATTAAGAATCTTGTGGGGAGAAAAAATGGTGAGTTAATTTGTAATCCTATCAGGGAAGTCTTAGATGGCGCAGCTTTGGATGCAATGCCATTTGTCACAAGATTTTATTCTACTCATCTGGATATCCGTCAATATAAGACTCCCTCGGAACCGTATCCGTTTGTTGATTTTTTTACGGGAAGGGGATGCAGTTGGGGGCATTGCACTTTTTGTCTGTGGCCACATGCATTTTTCCGTAAAGGCACCTATACGACACGGAGCGTAGATAATGTCATCGAGGAAATAAAGTATATAAAAACTGATCTTCTCCATGTGAAAGGTGTTTTTATTCAGGACGATACGTTCCCTCAAGAGCGCGCAATGGTATTTTCGGAAGCTCTGCTTGCGAATGATCTTAAGATCTCATGGTCTTGTTATGCCAGAGGAGAATTAGATTATGAGGCGATGTGTTTGATGAAGCGCGCAGGGTGCCGTACGCTCCATGTGGGATATGAATCAAAGGATAACGAGATTTTACGAATAAGCGGCAAGGGGCTTTCTTCAGAACGTATGACGGAATTTACCGCCGACGCACATAAGGCGGGCTTACGTATTCATGGCGATTTTCTCTTGGGGTTCCCGGGAGAAGATGAGCGTTCAATGGAAGCAACCATTGCGTGGGCTAAGAAACTTAATCCCCATACCGCACAATTCCTCAAGGTTCAAGTGTATCCTGGGACTGCGCTTGAAGCATTAGCGGTGCGGAATGAGTATAAAGGCCTTCAAGGAAAAACTCGCCTGATGGATGCTCAATTATCTTCATGGATTAAAAAAGCCTATCGGACATTTTATTTGAGGCCGGGTTTCTTGATAAGGGTGATATTTCATCCGCGAGAGTATATTTTTTTGCGCCTGCGCTCTGTAATGAACATGATGCAACGGTTGTTGGAATAAGGGAGGGATGATTGCGTATTCGTTGCCGCAAAACATTTTTGAATCTAGGGAGATATATTTTGATATGAAATCGTTGGAAGGGTGGCGAGAAGTTTTTGTTGAGGAAGAAATCTCAAACCTTCGCGCGGTAGCAGTGCGTAAATTCGTGCGTCTGTAGAGGCCCAGGGGTATGTGCGTACCAGTTTTTTTATCCGTGAATGCGTACAGAGGCTGTTTTATGAACGTGAGTCAAGGGAGTGCCTCATAGTCATCCGGCAGATGGTGCGAAGGAAGCGTATTCCGTCGTATAGGATACGCAACTTAGAATTACCAATACGAGGATAAAAAGGGATGCCTACTTCGGAGAATGGGATTTTATCAAATAAAATCCTAAAAGTCATTGCGATAATGAAGTCAAAGCCGTTGGGTAAAGATAAGAAAGAAGGTATTAGCTCTTTTTTATAAATGCGCATACCGCTTGTGGCATCGGTGATCCTTCTTCCGGAAAGAAAAGAAAGCAGGGTGCTGAATATCTTATTGCCGATAGAGCGACATGCCCAATTGCACCTATTGTCTTTTGCCAGGAACCGTGAGCCGATGACACAAGAGACACCGCGAGTCAAGAGCTCCTGGTAAAGATGGATAAGAGAGGAAGCCGGGTAGGTACGGTCACCGTCAAGAAAGGCAATCAAATCTCCCCGGGCATTGGCAAATCCTGTTTTTAACGCTCCTCCGTATCCGTGCCGGACTGCAAGGGAAATGAGCCGGATCTCTTTGAAGGAAGAGATAATTTCGGCGCTTTTATCCGTTGACGCATCATTGATAATCAAGATTTCTATTGCCTGTATATCGGTATCAACAAGAAGTCTTTTTTTGACCTCTAATAACTCTTGAACGACGCTCTTAATGGCGTTCTCTTCGTTATGAACGGGAATTATAATAGTAAGGGATTTCATTTGTCTATTATTATATACGAAAAAGCTTAAAAAACAAATAGTGGTTTTTATTTTGGGGGAAGAGACTTAATTTGAGAGAAAAACCTTGACGAATAAATAATTTTTTGTTACTCTAACACTAAGCATATGAAAGAGATAAAGAAGAACAGAGAGCATCAACGGCTTTCCGCGTATCATCTGGTTAAATACCGGTTGCTTTCAAAACCCCAGAGTCCGCTCGTAGTAGCTTCTTTGAAGGATATCGGAGGCGGGGGTTTATGCTTGCGTACTCAGGAACATATTCCTGTGGCAACCTATCTTCAGCTATACGTTAATCTTCCGCAATTCCCCCAAGCCGTGACCTCTGCCGCAAAGGTAATGTGGTCACGTAAACTAAAGACCACGAATGTCTACGAGATCGGTTTGCAATTCGTAAATATTGAAGAGTCATTTCGGCAGGCCATTAAAGAACGCGTCAATTCTACAATGGATAGAATAAGTCCAGCGGAAGGATAATTATCGCGAGAATGACAAAGCCGGGAGGTATGGTTGTAGGTGCGGTCTTCATATCCTTGTTCGTGTATTCTTCCCCTGCTTTTGCCTTCGGGAATCCTTCCAATACTAGCCGGCGTTCGGAAATGAGAGCAGAATTACGCGATATGGCGATGGACGCGGCAATATCTCATCAAGAAAAAGAATCGGGCAGTAACGAGGTCCGCGAGACGGTGATGGAATTCGTCCTTGCGCGCCTGCGCCCGTATACCTCGATCACGATGGAGTATGACGACAACTATTTCCAGACCGAGAAGGGCAAGAAAGATTACCTTATTAATACGGTCAGGCCAGGGATACGGTTTGTCTTAGGGAAAGAAGAGGAGGATGAGGAGGAGCGCACCTTGGAATTGGAGCTGCCTGATGAAAAGAAAAAGGAGAGGCATGAACTTGATCTTGATATGGGGGTGAATATCTCTACCTTCTTAAGCAAAGCAACTCTTAATACGCAGTTGCCGTATGTCAGCCTTCTTTCCCGTTTAGGAAGAGGACGGCACGATATTACTTTTAACTACGGATATTCCCAAGAGACAGAAGTTAAATCTGTTTTGGTCGCGGGCGCCGAAGGGGTAGTGGACCGCAATATCCAGACTATGGGAGCGGGGTGGGAGACGTCGTTCAATCGGCTCGGGTTCGCCGTGGATTATATGAAGACGGATTATTTCTTCAAGACAGACTTCAAGGAGAGTAATAACTTAGAAGAGCAGATGGTCAGTCTTACCGGATATTTCAAGCCGCTTCCTATGCCCAAGACAAGGTTCCTTATCGAATATGATATCACCAACGGTGTCTATTGTAAGTCTAATACTAAGGACAATGATTATGATAGTAGAAAGATCTGGCTGGGGGTTAAGGGGAAGCTTGCTCCTAAAACAACCGGGTTAGTCAAGGTTGGGTATGATGATAAAAATTATAAAGGCATCGTTGATAAGGAGACGACTACCGCAGAGATAGATTTGACCCATAAATATTCATCCAAGACAGAGCTGCTCTTTAAATACAAACGGGAGACCGAAGAGTCCCCGCGTCGCAGTGAGGGGTATAAGGATACCAATAAGTTCGATCTTGGCTCTTCCTATAGACTTACCAAACGCTTGACCTTGATTAACGGAATTGAGTTTACGCATGAAGACAGTAATACCGGGGTGACGAATAAGATTTACGATTACACCACGAAATTAAAATTTTCCTTGCGCAAATGGTTGAGTGCGTATATACAATATGAGTATGAAAAGAAGGATTCTAATGTGGCCGGAGGCGGGTACGTGAGTAATGTATATACTTTTAAAACCGAAGCGGCATTCTAAGACTATGAGAAAATATTCTTTTGTGTTCCTTAGTATAATTTTAGCATGGGGAGGGATTTCCTGGGCGCAACAGCCGCAGAGGTACCCCGAATATCTCCTGGGGCCTAATGATGTTATAGAGATTGCCGTCTACGAAGAG
>JAHISH010000249.1 GCA_018818365.1 Candidatus Omnitrophota bacterium
ACGCATGCTCCGCAACCGGCGGATAGATAACTTTCGAAGAAACTCCGAAATGGTCCTGCAGCACTGAGGTACACCAATACGAATCAGTAAGGGTCTGGTTTTCTCTCCATGACTGTCTTATCGCACCAGTGGCCATACGACAGATAAGATGATAGAGGTTATTACAAAACCCTTCTTTCTCTTTATCGTTGCCACTATCGGTTTTTTCTCGATAGAAAGTCTTAGCAAGCTTCTTATCAAATGAAAAATCGCAGACATACTGCATGCCTTTCCTGGGGAAAGACATGGGGTTGTACGCAGAAATCATCAGGTCAAATCGTTTCGCCAGATTTTGGCAGTAACGCTGAAAAATAGCGGATCTCAATGCCGAACCTACCGTCGCATTTTTCCAAAGTGGTAAAACGCATATCTTGATCTTTTCTGCGCAGACAGATGTCCCATACGCATCATTGAGTGTGCAGAGGTCAATACCTCCTGTAGAGACCAAGGTCACCGCATAATCATCCTGTAACGCCTCTACCATATGCAGTGCGACTGCTTCCGAACCTCCGGAAGTAGTCAAGAACGGATGAATAACGGCAACTTTATATGGCATCATAGGAAATCTTGCCCATGCGCATTAGCCATCCGTCCCGGATAGCCTGCAGTATCATAGAACACGATAAAAGGCCTCGATGAGACGCAAAGAATGATTTCACCAGTAATCCCGCGTTACAGAATATTGCCCCTAATAAATAATGCGGAAGATACCGGCGGTAAAAATATATTTCATTTCTAATCTCGTAATAAAGCCTTCTTTTTAAGAAATCCTTGTCTTTACGTAAGAATCCTGCCTTATGCCATACCCTGCTTTCAAATGCCAAGATACATCCCCAATTCTTTCTGTGTGCCCTTAGGCATAGGTCCGCGTCTTCGGTAGTATAAAAATATTTCTCGTCAAGAAAGCCTATATCCTTCAAGCACTCCGATTTGATCAGGATGCTTGCCGCCCAGAGCCATGCACAGTGGCGGTTATTCTGATGATTACCACGAAGGCCTTTTTTTTCAGTATTTCTTAACGTGCGCAGCCTCAAGAAAAATGAACCCACGCCGGCATTCTGGATTGTATCCGGATGACGATAGTCAAGTAACAGTGATCCTGCAATCCCTATCGAAGATCCGGACTGAATCGCCTTAACCAGTCCGGTGAGGGCGTTTTGATCAACCACCGTATCATTATTCAAAAGCCAGAAGCACGAATACCCCTTTTCTAACGCATATGCGATACCGGCGTTTGTACCTGCGCTAAACCCCTTATTTTCGCTAAGGCATATAAGACACGTATTGGTATGCGTACGGCACCATGCCGCAAGGTTCTTCGTTGAATCATCTATGGAACCGTTATCCACGATAATCACCTCATACGCAGGATAGCGGATTTTTGATAACGACTCCACACATTCACGGGTATCACTCCAATTATTCCAATTAAGGATGATAATAGCCACCCGGGGATTATGCGGGGTGAAGTTCATAACAGATTTATCCGGAATAATTTCCGGCTCGCCCAGAAACAAAGGAACATATCGACACCGACGCGTACTGTCCAGGCAGACGCCGCGCCCACGATCCCCCATCGTTTAACAGAGAACCAAACCAAGGGGATATAAAACAGCGTCTCAATACACTGCAATTTCGTGATTACATCGGGCCTGCCCCGCGCCTGTATGAGCGCATGAGGAAGGTTCGCTAAAGAGTGCATAAAGAATCCTACCGCCAGAATCTGGAATACTACTACGCTATGCCTGGCGAAATCAGCTCCTAACCAGAGAGAAAGGATCTTATGGGCAAAGAAGAATAAAAAGCACGCTACCGTTCCACTGATCATCATGAATCCCCACGCAGAACTCCGGAAAATACTCTTTATGCGTTTAAGTTCGCCTTTGCCGTCCAGGCTGCTGAATGCGGGGAATAATACACTGGCAATACTGGCAGGAATAATCCAAAGCCTTGTGACCGCCTCGTAAGGCGCCGTGTAATACGCAACCTGCGCCACCCCGGAGAATACCCCGATTAAAAGACGGTCAAGAGTCAATAAGACCGGCATCATGGTTCCGGAAAGCATCACCCACACCCCAAAGCCAAAGAGCGGGCGGATATATTCTTTACTAAAAGATAACCGTAATTTACAGAACCCTACCCACCATCCAAGCACTACCACCTTGAGAAGAAAAAGAGAAAGTACCATGCCAAAAAGCCCCATGCCCAAATATAAAGCCCCCAGCGGCAAGGCAAAGGTAAGTATCCCCACCGGAAGCTGGACAGCATTAATCAGGTCGAAACGCTGCCTGGCCTCCAAGACGCCACGAAACGACGCAGAGATAATCACGACTGGGATCGAGCATGCGACTACGTAAAAGCAGAACCGGGCGTCCAGACGATAGGCCACAGGGATTCGTAAAAGGTGATCTACTAAAAACGGCGTGGCAAAGAATAATATGGCTGAGCCTATGCCTCCCAATACCCCTTGGAAGAAAACCGAGGTTCCCAGATATCCGGAGACTTTTTCTTCCTGGCCTTTACCTAAAGACTCCGCCACAAACTTGGTCGTTGCCCTGCCCAACCCCAAATCAAGGATATTAAAATACCATAACACTACTGCGGTCAAAGAGAATATGCCAAAACGCTCTACCCCCAGGGAACGGATCACCAAAGGCATCATCACCAGGGCGCAGACGACATACACCCCGTTGGTAAAAAGCGTAACCAAAGAGTTACGCACCAGAAGTCTCTCCTTTATTTCAAACGGATTATTTCCCATTGTTTAAGAAGCGCGCGCAGTATTCTTCTATTTTGTTATTTTGCGGGTCAAGTATGAGGGCTTTCTGGAATTCTTCCCGGGCAAAAGAATCCCTGTCAATGGTAGCATAAAGCCAACCCAGCTTAAGGTGGTATGAGGCTTGTGTGGGATTAAGGGCGATTGCGGTCTTATAATTAATTCCTGCCTCTTGGGCAAGTCTGTGCCTACCGAAACGCGCATCAACACGGAGTAAATTCGCAAGGAATTCCCTGTCTACCAAAGGCTCGGATAACAAATCAGCCTTACGCGCGTAATATTCGCTTTTAAAAGGATTTGCCGCGATCGCTTTATCGATCTGTACCAGAACCCTCTTATACTCAACAACATTACTGACTACGCTCCCATTGAACTCCTTATTGGCAACCTTCTCAAAATATTGATTGGCGTGATATCGGTTCCACAAGAATAGCAGTACTGCTGAAAACAACGCTATTGCCGTTACCCCGCCCAA
This sequence comes from Candidatus Omnitrophota bacterium, assembly GCA_018818365.1. GTDB lineage: Bacteria > Omnitrophota > Gorgyraeia > Gygaellales > Profunditerraquicolaceae > JAHISH01. The sequence continues at coordinate 3,291 of JAHISH010000249.1, forward strand.
AATCTTGAACAAGGGCGAGAGAACATCTGTTTCTTTAAGCGGAGTTTCTTGACCAACCAATCCAATTTGAGCGCTCTTCCACCCTAATCCTAGCAGTATAGTAAAAACCACGGCGACCGCGGGTACATGGAATACAAAATCCAAAAGACTATGCAATCCACCCGCGGCAATGCCTACCATACAACCGAGGGTAATGCTTACCGCAAAAAAAGAGTTGTTCGCGCGCCAGCTCTTCCAGACCACCATTCCATACAGAATAAAGAATATCGAAACGAACAAAAACCCCACAACCCCTGTCTCAACCAACAATTGCAAGGGCTCATTATGAATAAATCTCCAGGTTTGCGCATCATTAAACGTTTTATACCTCTGAAAGATCTCTCCGGCAGTCCCTAACCCCGTTCCCCAAACCGGAAAATCACGATATATCATCAATGAATCTTTTACGGCAAGAAACCGTGCGTTATAGACCTGTAAAGGTGAAGCAAGCGTATCTAAACGGCGCACGATTGGCTTCCACCCTATTGCAACTATAAAGAAGGAAAGAAAAAGCCCTAAGAGTACGATGAGTGTAACGGTGTTACGTATTTTTATCTTTATCCGTAACAGAATAAAGAACAATATAGATACCGCAAAAAAGCATAATTTTCCCGCACGCGACAAAGAAAGCAACAATCCCAGCATCATAACCGAGGTAAAGAAGACAAAAATACTCTTCCCCCAGAAGGCCTTGTGGGTAAGCGCGCATGCGATCCCCAACGGAATAAGCATCTGGAGGA
>JAHISH010000250.1 GCA_018818365.1 Candidatus Omnitrophota bacterium
AATCCCCCAGAGGTCGTCGAGACAAAAAGCTGCGCGGCGGCAGTAAAATAGAGATATGTTATTTCTCCAATAAGGTTCTGTGTGGAAAAGGCATACCAATTGTCGCCCTGATCCTTGCTTTCGAATATACTGTCACGTGTGGATAAAAGCAGCCGCTTGGGGTTTTTGGGATCTATACATATATTGCGTAAGTACGTATTCCTGATCTCCTCATCGGCATTCTCTTCTCCCCCATTCGAAGATTCCTCGATATCCTCAAGAGCGTGAGAGGCCATACTACGCTCCCAACTCCTTCCGCCGGTCTTGCTCCGAAAAACTCCCCCTACAGATACGACATATATGGAACGAAAGTGATTCGTCGTATGTGCTATGGCAAGAATATGACTATGCGCTAATTTTCCGGTTTCTCTTTCCCATGTCTTCCCGTTATCTTTACTTACCCAGAGCCCAGACTTCGTGCCAAGGAAAAGTTTATCAGAAAGAACAAGGAGCGCCGTACATGCATTCTCAAAATCACCTTTACCTTTGAAGAGCTTATTCCAATTGACTCCCTGGTCGGCACTAAAGAGCAACCCCTTATTGGTGCCTACAAAGATACCGCGCACGTTGACGGTAACAAACGCCACCTCCTGGGCAATACCACTTGATAACAGGATATTCTTCCACGATGCCCCTGCATCTTCAGAAACCATCACCCCGTTCTTGACTCCCGCGTAAAATTTTTTTCCATTACGGCTATCCACGGTTATGGAACGAATATCCGCATCCCCCAATCCCATTTCTTGCCAATGTAGCTCTTCAGCCAGGACTCCACTTGCAATTCCTACGATTACCACACCTATTCCCCAGAGACTCTTATCCATGTGATTACCTCCTTTACGTTCGCATGTATCCTTGCCACGTGATGCCTTCACTTTAACTGACGTAGAGGAAGCTAAAATCTCACAAGTTTTTTTAGATTTTTTTACTACGGAGTACGCGCAGGAAACGTACTATTATCAGGAGGCGTCCATCGCGACAATCTGGTGCAGGTAATGTCTTTCTATGTTCTTCAAGATCCCGTCTTTAAAATACAAATAATACCCTTGGCGGACTAAAAGTATGGGGACGATAACGATAGAAAATAGCTGAGGTTTATTGGTCCTATAAATCCATACCTCTGAGATGGGGTGCTTCGTATTTCGTTTCTTCATTATCTTTTCCGGTTTTCCAAGTAATAATTCCACCTCGCCGCTGGTGGCGCCGACAGCCACACACAACTCTTGCAAATGAGCCTTATTCGATTCTTCGATATCGGCATGTTCCGCAATATAGGTCTCTACCTTTTCCTTTGCGGAGGAGATATCATCTTTCTTCATTTCATAGCCTAAGAAATCACGGATATCAAGGCCTGGCTTCTCAATATCCAATTGTATCTTTTTTCCTTTTTTATAAGCGTTCGCAAATTCCAGTTGCGTATATTTCTGCGCCATTGGGATCGAACATCCGGTAATCGTTATTCCCGCAATAATCAAAAAACTCATCACACGTATTCTCATCACACTCCTTTTTTTAAATTATACCACTCTTGCTCTCTCCTGTGAAGGAAATACAAATAATTTTATGGAGATATATTTTGACAAAACCGAAAACTTGGCTATTATTACTATAGAGAGCAAAACCTTATATGAACGCTAAGAAAGAATTCTTTCCCGTGATTCTTATTTGCGCGGGGATACTTTTCAGCATAGTGATGGCTGAAGTACTCCTCTCTTGCCTTAAGGAGCCTGTATTCTATACACAGCACGAGGGCTCATCCCAATTCACCTTTGTTATCGTCAATAACCGCATTCTCTACTACCACAATAAACCTTCTGAACGCATCCGTTTCGTATATGAGAACAACCCGCGGGGATACTTTGGGAACAACAATGAGATCGACCATATCACGAATTCCTGGGGATTCCGTGGGGATGAATTCTCAAAAGTTAAACCTCCTCAAACCTTCCGCATCATCTTCTTAGGCGATTCTTTTACTTTTGGAGAAGGAGTAAAATTCGATGATACGTACCCGCAAAAAGTATCAAAACTTCTGCGCCAGCATTATAAAAAACTCCCGCTCTCATTTGAAAGTTATAATTTCGGGGTAGGCGGGTACAATACGGTACAAGAATCATTTCTCCTTACACAGATCGCGTTACAATGCGATCCGGACTTAGTGGTAATCGGCTATACGCTCAACGACCCGGAGCCGATGCTCTTTAAATACGATGAGAAGGAAAACAAAGTATCCCGGCGTGCCCGTGAATTCTATATTCCTGAAGGATTAAGCCAATCCATGCCTCCTGATTCCTTATGGTTCAGGAGCCGACTCGCAAAATTAGTATGGCAGGCGTACACCAAAATAATGCTGACCCATAAAATGGTCGCCTATTATCGATTGCTTTTTCGGGAGAATAACGATGGGTGGCAAAAGAGTAATACCGCGTTAAAAGAAATTATCGATATTTGCAGAGAAAGAAATATCCCTTGTTATGTGGTGATTTTTCCTGTTTTATACCAGTTAAATCACGGGTATCCATTTACCGGGATCCATGAATCGATACGCCTACAGGCAGCCCTCCATGGAGCAAATAGCATTGACCTTCTTGCCTCTCTCAAGGGCCTTGCGGTAGAGGAACTCTGGGTATACCCTACGGATCAACATCCTAATGAAAAAGTCCACCGCATTGCTGCCGAATCCCTCGCACAGGCAATCCTTGCAAATAAAGAAATTGAAAAGAAACTCCCCTCGGAAAATTATTGAGCGACAGGAATGATTGCTAAGAAGCATTCACTATTTTTTCGAGCACCTCTAGTCTTACCGGTTTTTCTAAATACCCATCCGCACCCTCGGCCTTGGCGAGAAATTCCTCTATCTCCAGGTATCCGGTAATCAAGACTATTTTCGAACGGAGCTGATGCTGTTTCACATAGGCAACAAGCTCAAGCCCGGTAAGTTCAGGCATATTATGATCGACAAAGATAAGGTCAAAGTCGTTTCCTTTGATAAGTTCCAAGGCTTTCCGCCCATCATCCGCAATCGATACCTCATGGCCTTTTTTACCAAAATAATGCTTCAGGATGCCCGTTACCTCTGTTTCGTCATCTGCAACTAATATTTTCTTACCCATATCTTCTCCTTCTCCCTTTGAAGAAAAGCAGGAAATCAAAGACGCGCGGTTAATTTCCTGCTTTTTACGGAAGATAAGTAGACGAACCGTTACAGGACAACCGGAAATCCTTCGTAAAGCCTTAATAGCTCTAAGAAACTTACTTGCTTCCTATGCTGCCTCTTGGTCTTCTTCGTCTGCTTGCGATGTGGTATACGTTTCATCTCACTACTCCTTTTTTGTATTGTTTTACCCCTCCGGGGAGATTATTGTGATCCTAGCTTGAATTATTAATTCCAGGGTCTGGACCAGACTCGGCTTTTAATTCTTGTCTCATCACGTTAAGCATCTTGGCTTTCAGTTTTTTAAGCGAATTCACCTTCTCTGCGCTTAACCCCTGTTCCATGGCCAAATCGACAAGAGTCCTCAAGATATCGTTATAGGTAAGGCGGAATCCCGAGGTGAAAAATGCATCTTTCTCTAACGTATCCAAAAAATCGACTTCCTGACGATTCAGCATGGTAATGATTCTATGCTTGCGTTCTTTCTGATCCGCAACCGCATGAGCTTTTTTGTTCTCCATAGTTATCCCCTCCGTGGCTGGTGGGAAACTTATAATATAAAACCCTGGCATAACTACTGTTAGGCATACTAGGGCAATCGGCAGCTTCGACAACACCCAATCCTATCATACCTTACCTTATCAGACGGCAAGTACGCCACTTACTGTGGCGGTTGGATTGGTGTATTGCTCACTGCAAAGACACCCAGCCCTATCGGATGGTCTGGGGGGTTGCCCACAGTAAACAAAAAAACCCTAAAAAGGCTTTTCTAGGGTTTTCCCCTCTTTGGCAACCCCGCTATCCCCTCGACTCTAGGACCGGAAGCTTTGCGCCCTAACATTACTGCTAGTTTGCCTTTTTCAGTAGGTACTAATGTTCAAATTGTCAAAGTGTCAACTCTCAATATAAGTATATCATATTGGAGGCACCACTGTCAAGGAAGGGGCCCGGAAGATTGTATGAATTCTTCCTTTATCTCTTGATAACGTGCCGGATCTATAAGGGCATATATCTCCTGGGCCTGACGCATATACTCTTTGTATCTATTCTTCCCCCCTCGTTTATTATAGACCTTCCCTAAATTATAATACGCAGAGGCGATTTCTGGTTTAAGGTCAATTTCTCTTGATACCTCAAGCGCCTGCTGAAAGAATCCTTCTGCTTCCTGCACTCTATCCATTTCTAGGTATAATTCCCCTAACATATTATAATCGCCGGCAAGCCGAAACGTATCCCCCTGAGATTGGTCAATCGATAACCCTTTAAGATAAGATTCTAATGCCTTTTGATACTCCTTCTCGAAGAGATGAATCTCTCCTATAT
>JAHISH010000025.1 GCA_018818365.1 Candidatus Omnitrophota bacterium
ATACGCGTCTTCGTCAATGAGCACCTGCACCTGAGACTGGGCTGCTTCACTCAGCGAGAAACCTTCTTGCGAACGTAACAAGTAGAGAAGTGTATCGCGCAAGTACGGTTGTCTGCTGTTAAGATAGGAATAAAATTCATGTATTAACTGCTCTTCGGAAGGATTGCATATGAGGCTATTCACGAGGAGAACGCCGATAATTCGTAAAAGCTCCGGCGGCCCTCTGATAATCTTGGGATGTATCTTTACGGAATTTGGAGCGGGAATCTCATAGCCGGACACATTGCCATCTACCAAAACCTCTATTTCATATGAAGAAGCCCATGCGACACCTTGCCCCTGCAAAACAGAGCATCCCCAGGAGAAAATCTCTTGCACTGCATCTCTTCCCTGCGCTGGCCCTGTGGTAGTTACTGGATTGTCACCGGTCCCGGCATTGATAATCACGTTAAATCGGCGGCCAGGAACCATATCTGTCTGTTTCTCCCCTAACAGCCACTTTACTGAGATTAACGGCGAAGAGCCTCCGTTTAAAGCCTTCTCTACTTTCTTAAACAAAGCACGTTCAAGGTCACGATTGACAAATCTGTCGCACGGCCACTTACGTATAGCGGACAGTGTATAGACGCCTCCTTCTGTCCTGGTAACGTCATCTCCCTGCTTTTTGGATTGAGGATCGTAATTAATCCCTACGCGCATGCGCACCTGACCTTCAGGGAAACCTTCATCTTGTAATCCCGGACGATACGCATCGCATACTGCCTCCTTCTCTGCCTGCACCGGCTCTCTATCAATCACATGATAGACCAAACTATTCCGCGCCTCTATCTGGGGCGCAATACTTGCCTCTAAGTAGGAATAGTGCGCGACGACCTGCCCTGTTACATTATTCAAGACGCTATTCTCTATTCTGGAACCGGGGAATAAAATACATGTCCCTTGGATAATGGCATTGCGTACATATACTCCCTCTATCATCACCCCTTCTTTTACCTGGTCATAGGTCAACTGCATTTTCCCCGCTGTCGGAGTATAGAAAATTACAGTCGTTTCGTTATCAACATTGCGGATACGGCGACCCTCTTCCGATAAAAAAAGCCCTTCATCATCGACTTCCCGAGACCATACCTCACAGCCCCTTCCCGGGTCAACCTCGCAGAGCGACCCCATCATATCACTCAATAACGCAAGCTTTTCATTGAGGATATCCAAAATATTACGGTAGGTCACCCAATAGGGATGCGGTCCCAAATCTATATATCCTACGCACCGCGCACTATCAGAGAAAAATGGCTGATCGCGATTTAAAAGATAGAACGCAAACAACTCCATCGAAGCATTGGGCAATTTTCCGCTGGCGCTATCAAATTTCAATTTTGCCTTACACCCATCGCTTAAAAGCGGAAGTATACGCGCATAGACGAAATCCTCTATCAGCGCGCCTTGTTCCTCAAGCGATTGCCGGCGTAAATAATCCGCATCATACCAGCATAATTCCACACCCGGCAACTCCTTAAGAACCGCTACCAACGGCTGGATGAACTGCGGGTCATAATCCCGGTCCTTTCCTTCACTCTTGAAACTCCGCGTCTCTGCTGATGCGGCGATCTCCGCAAATATCCCCCGCCTCTCATAGAATTCCATCAAACAAAACCACATCCGGTAATCTATCGAAAAAGACCCAAAGTCATATCCAATCGGCCCCTGATGCTCCAACAAAGCACGTAATAACTCCAGCTTACTCCGGGCTTCAGCGTCGGTCTTTGCGATTCCGAGACTCACCATCTCTTCAACCCCAATGGCATCGATCCGTTGGTAGCTGCCACTCTTCTCCCGCGCCGCAAATTGTTTATTACCGTAGAACTCGACAATCCCGCCCTCCTCAGTGAGCGCCGCAGTCCCAAATTGGAATACATGCCGAGGGTTCATTCTTGTCCGATCAGGAATGCGCACCACCATTTTGCTTATGGCATACTCATGGCGTACTATATCTTCCGGGCTTACCGACCCAAAATACATTTGGCTGGTCCAGAATACATCCAGATTTTCAGGCCTTGCCGTCGCCGCAAAAAGCTGGCACTGCATGACAATCGCAAATACCAATTCCGCATCAATCATGGTTCTTTCGTGATTCTGTAAGTTTCCTACCAAATGCTGCGTGCCTCGCGCATTGCTGATACTATAGGTCGCCGGGCTGAACCGCTGGGCCATGCCCGCATCCACGAATAACGCCACTTTTGATTTATGCTCCTGAATATAGCGGCCTAAGTCATCAATAGGGGTTACCTTTCTTTGGCGCGCCTTCTCTTGCGCCTTCTGCCATGCGTACGCGCACCCGATCATCTGTCCTGCGGTTGAAGCAACCTCTCCAATCGCAACTGATAGGATGATCGCCCGATCTCCAAATAATAGATTCATGATACTCTGCTTATAATCTGCCTCGGACTGCGTCGTCGAACCGATAATATTGATGTCATATCGCGATGCATCTGCAATGCTATGCAGGTTGACAAAACGATCTATATTCCTGCGGATAGTAGCCCGGAGGATAACTTCGCGCAGCCTTTCCACATCTTCTTCTTCGGTACACTCAATAACCGCTTGCATAGCTTCATCGCCGTATTCGATATCATCAAACAAGAAGCTGGCATCCTCCATCTCCTGTTCGGTAATTAAACCCCTCTGATAGAATTCCACCAACATATCCCTGGCAGTAGCGGTAAGGATATCTCTATGGAAACGGATCTTGACCGGAGAGGAGCTGGCTAGCATTACAGCCTGTATATCTTTAAGAGCAGCTAGATATCGTTCTTCGATTTCTTCCCCTCTCGCATAAAATTCAGCTTCGGGAGAACCGACTGGTATGACTTGTACCCCCATACCTTTTCCTGCGCCCTCAGGGAATACGTCGATAAAATAACCGGGAACAGCCACAAAGCAATGTTCATCAAGCATGCTGAGCAAATCATTAAAATATGTGACGCCCATCAGCCGTGCATCAGCAAAACCGTTACTTCTCAAAGTATAAACTGCCCATGTCGCACATCCACCGCACCGCGCAGAAGGAATAAACCTCAATACTTCCCTTCTGCTACGCTGGGCGAGCCTCATAAGTCGCATTGCAAAAGAAGGCGTGCGAGATTTAATCGGCGAGGAGCTTCCCGGGGTATAATTATTAAAGTGGGGATAATTACCGTCAGGATTGTAGCTG
>JAHISH010000251.1 GCA_018818365.1 Candidatus Omnitrophota bacterium
ATACCGTCTGCGTTTCTCTCTGGGACCAACAGTACCTTTACTCTTATTATTGGAATCCTACCGCTGCCAAGGTTGAGGTCCTCTCTGACCTGAGCAGCGTCGGTAGGTTTGTCTTTAAGCACCAGTGGTGTATTGGTTCGTAGGGAGTAACTGACATAAACGAAATGAGTCTTTCGGCATGTTTTCTTGCACAATTTTGCTTACGCGTGCTGAGATTTTTCGCCGTGCACGTCGGTTTACGGCTCTCTCCCGGAGAGACTTCCGCTTAAAAGATATCCTCCGTTTGCCGTAATTCCTTGTGCACGAAAGAGCGTTGTCTTAGGTGTCGAAAAAATCTCTAATGCACGCTCCCGCAGAAATTGCGCATCTTTGTCAAGAAAGTAAATGCATTTGTATCAGTTACGAGTAACGCGTAAGGAGTATCCAGAGAATTAATGCGCATTTCTTCTATTTATAAGGATAGGGTGTGAAGATAGTATTGGTAAGTACTTTTTTCTACCCTGAGTCCAAGGCGGGCGCAATTAATTATGTCTATGAATTGGCGGGTGTCTTAAAAGACGCAGGGCACACGATAAGAGAGTTCTGCGGGACGCTTCAATCTTTTCATGCGCCGCGATTCACTCAAGAAGAGACTTTGATTTATCGGGTAGCGTTACCTGGGAAAGACCAGCCTTTTTATCGTTATCTCTCCATTGATAATCCACGGGTACGTAAAATATTCCGGGAATTTCTGATCGAGGAAAAACCGGATATAGTGCATCTGCATGCGCTGCAGGGCTTGGGTGCGTCTTTAGTCCAAGAGGCAAAGACACTTGGTATCCCGGTAGTGGCGACATTTCATGACGGCTGGTGGATATGCGCGGCGAGGTTTTTCTATAAACATTATAACCGCACCGTATGCGCGGGGCCGCAGTTTTTTAAATGCATTGTGTGCCAGACGCGTAATGAAGAAATGAGGCCGGTGATAATTGCGTTCTTAAAGAATATGTTTTTTTTACGTACGCGAAGCGCACTGATGAAAAAGATGTTGCGCCAGATTGATACGTGTATCGTTTCTTCCCGCGACTTATTCTCGCGCTATTGCGCGTATGGCCTTCCGGAAGAAAAACTTCGTATTTCTTCCTGCGGGATCGATACACAGCGGTTTTCAGGACATGCGCATCCTTATGACTCTTCAAATATTCGATTAGGATTCCTGAGTGGATATTCAGAATTTAAAGGATATTTTATTTTATGCGCGGCAATGAGATTAGTGAAAAGCCGTAATTATTCACTGCATATCTGGGGTGATGTAAGGCATGCGCCCAAAGATAAGCTTCCCCAAGATAAAACGATCTTACATCATCAATTTGATAGAAGGCAGGTAGCAGGTGTTTTCTCTGATATCGACGTGCTTATTGTTCCTTCATTGATGGTAGAAAGCTGGTCCCTGTCTGTTTCAGAGGCGTTTGCCTCAGAAGTTCCGGTGATTGCTGTTGCTGCGGGAGGGATCGTTGAGAGAATGCAAGATGGGGAGACGGGTCTGCTCTTCAGGCATAATGATCCGCAGGATTTAGCGGAGAAGATCAACCTGTTATTGACAAACCCTGCACGTATCGGTGAGCTGGCAAAAAAAATAGATAAAGGAAAGGATATTCGCATGCAAGTAAAAGAGCTTGAGGAGATTTATCGTACGGTTATTGCGAGAAAGGGGTCGCACGCAGCGCACTAGCATATGAGTGAATATCCCGCGGTTGATATAATTACAATAGGCTATAACAGCCTTCCTTTCTTAAATGATTTTTTTCTTGGTCTTAGCCGGCTTGAATATCCTTCTGACCAATGTACGCTGTTTTTCGTGGATAACGGTTCGTGTGATGGCTCTGCCGAATTTGTTGAGAAGATTCATCTTAATTTCAAGGTGGAAGTAGTACGCAATAAGAAGAATTACGGGTTTGCAAAAGCCAGTAATATGATTCTTCGTCGCAGCCTCGCTGATTTTGTCGGGCTATTGAATCCCGATACGCGAACGGATAAAAATTGGCTGGCTGCATTGGTACGTACAATGTGCGCTTCGGAAGATGTCGGTATGGCCAGTTCCCGGCGTATCCCGCAGGAAGCGCCGCGGTATATCAATCCAGCGACGCAAGAGACGAGTTGGTGTTCCGGAGGGCATTGCCTTATTAGGCGTCGCGCCCTGGAGAAGGTCGGCTATTTTGACGAACGTTTTTTTATGTATGGAGAAGATGTCGATCTATCATGGAGGATGTGGTTGGGTGGATACCGTTGTGTCTATGTGCCGGATTCAATCTGCGAGCACCATTATGGCAGAGAAGAGTCTTTTAAAACCCGCAGGGTTTATTATCATGTGCGCAATTCCATACTTCTTCGATATCGCTACGGCACATTCTTTGAGATTAGAAATGCGTATTTGCGTTGGGCGCGGGAAGGGATGTCCCTTTTCGTAAAGAAGCTGCGTTTTAAAGAGGCCTTTCCGGTATTGGCAGCACTTTTCGGACATATCCCTCATATCGGATATTTTTTGTTGACGCGTGCGCCAGTCAAAAAGAAAGAGAACTTCCTTGTGGTGAAAGATAAATGGATACGCCTTTAACCGAGATTTCCGTAATAATCGTCAACTGGAATACCAAAGACCGGCTAAGAGATTGTTTGAACTCTATTTACCAGGCAGAACACTTATTTTCATTTGAGGTGATAGTGATAGATAATGCGTCTACCGATGGAAGCGCGGAGATGGTCGAAAAAGATTTCCCTCGGGTCTGTCTTTTACAGAATACGATAAACCTTGGGCATGCGGCAGCAAACAACCAGGGCTTACGAGTAAGTAGGGGAGAGTGTATCCTGTTGGTAAATAGCGACGCGGTGCTTAAAAGTGGATGTATTGAGAATCTCCTGAATCAGATGAAGGATGATCCCAAGATAGAGGCCTTGAGTGCGCAATCATTATCCCCGCAGGGAGATATTCAATATTCCTGCCGTAGATTCCCGGGATTTATGACTGCTCTTTTTGACGATACCGTCTTGGGATGGTGGTTCCCCAACACGCACTTTATGCGTACCTATCGCTACCGGGATTGGCCGCATAATGACTTTCGCATGATCCAGCAACCTCCACTTACGTGCCTTCTGGTGCGTAGGAGGCTGATTGAACGCGTAGGGCATTTTGACGCCAGATTCTTTTTATATTTCAGCGATGTAGATTGGGCTAAGCGTATTCATGCGGAAGGAATACCCATTTATTTTACCCCTCAGGCGAAGGTCGTGCACTTTGAACGCGTAAGTATCCGTAGGCTTAACGCAGGACACGCGCACTATCTATGGCACAAAGACAGGCTTTATTATTACGGGAAATATTTTGGTAGTCTTTCGGTAGTATGGCTTAAGGCAATATTCATTGCGGATTTCTTGGCTAGGTCCGCCAAACTTATTACAAAGCGTTTCTTAAGGATGATTCCCGTATCGGAATTAGTGGGGCATTTAAAAGTTTCATCGCAGATAATCCTGGCATTGCCATGATTGAGACCAACGTCAGCCCTATGGAACAGGTGCGCTGCAATCTCTGCGGCGCCGATGATACAAGGCTTCTCTTCAGGCGAGAAGACCGCTTCAACCAGAAAGAAGGGATCTTTAATGTCGTGCGCTGCCGCGGGTGTGGGTTGATTTATCTTAACCCCCGTCCCGCAAGAGAAAGGATGGGTTATTACTATGATGTCGAAGGATACGAAGCGTATAACAAAGTAGGTGTTGAAGAAATAGGAATAATGAACCGTCAAAATGGTTGGTTTTCGCATCTTAAGAATGAAGTAAAACGCCTCATCTTACAGGAGCATTATGGCTATTTTGCGCAGAAGACAGAATTTGAGAGATGGCGTTGGCTTAAGAGACTGGCGGTGTGGCCTTTCTTAGCGAAATACCGGGGAATGTATTTTAAAACTATTCCCTTTCTTGGAGAAGGAAAAGCTTTAGATGTAGGATGCGGTAGCGCAGGCTATTTGGCATGGTTGAAGCAATTAGGCTGGCAGGTCTATGGGGTAGAGATTGATGCCGAAAGCGTGCGTTATGCGAAAGAAGAGTACGGCATTGATGTCTTTTGCGGAGAGCTACAGGAATCGTTCTTTACCGATTCTTTTTTCGACGCTATTACCATGTGGCATTTTCTTGAGCATGCGCCTGATCCGTTGTTGGTCTTGTCAAAGTGCGCGCAATTACTCAAAACTTCGGGGTTACTGGTAATTGGAGTGCCTCACGCAGGTTCCCTTGAAGCAAAGGTTTTTCTTGAGAATAGTTTATTGTTTGATGTACCCCGGCATCTCTATAACTTTACTCCTCAAACACTGGGAGAACTGCTGCGTAAAAGCGGCTTTGTGGTTGAACGTATAGCATATGCGCCTCGCAGTATTAATACTATTAACGCAGCGCTTAATCGTGTTTTAGAGAAAAAGGGATTGCCTTATCGGGTCCACTCGCGCTGGAGAAAGATTATCTTTGCGCAATGGTTTGATACTTTGTTACGGTGGCTAGGGCTCTCAAGCGCATTTATTGTATTTGCGAAAAAGAAATCAGAGGGAGATTGTTGATTATGCGCGCGCAGGTTTCCGCGATTCTCCATGTCTATAACGAGGCCCATCAGATACGGGAATGCTTGGAAGGGATCAAGTGGGCAGATGAGATAATAATTATGGATTGTTTTTCTCAGGATGATACGGTTGCGATCGCCTCGCAGTTTACACAAAAGATTCACCAGCGTAGATATATAAATGCCGCAGAGGCCAAAAATTGGCTTCTGACGCAAGCGACGCGTGAGTGGATCTTAGCAATTGATGCGGATGAGCGTTGTACTCAAGAGCTTGCGCAGGAGATACAGCAGAGATTCTCTTTTGAAGATGGCACTGCAGGATATAGTATCCTTCTTCAGACTTTCTGTCTTGGCAGAAAGATGCAGGGATGGCCTAAGGGTGAGAGGCAGGTGCGTCTATTCAAAAAGACTCTTGCCCGATGGGAAGATAAAGAGGTGCATAGTAAATTAGTAGTACACGGCAGCAGAAAAGAATTAGTGCATCCTTTGTTGCATTATCCGTATCCTACAATTAATGCATTATGGGTTAAATTTGACCGCTACACGACGTTTGAGGCGCGTGCCAGGCAGAAGGGAAAGAAACGTTTAGGTCTATTCGGGTTTTTAAAGATTCTTATAGGTTCTTTTACCATTTTCTTTCGCATGGTTTTTTTACGGGGTTGTTTCCGCGATGGAAGGGCAGGTTTGCTACTTGCTTTTTTTAGCGCCTGTTATCCTTTGGTGAGTGTATGCAAGTCATGGGGAAGAAGGGAATAATGAGGGATAAGACGTTAGGGGCATTGGAGCATATTCAACTTGCACATGACCAAGGATGCGAAAACAAGACTTATGAGCCATGGACAAAGAAGAATATCTTTGAGAAGAGAAGAAGGGATTGGATTCTGCGATGCCTTTACCGCGCTCTCCCCCAAAGCGGCGGGGTGGTGGTAGATTTGGGATGTGGCTATGGGTATATGACTAAACAATTAGTTTCTTCTGCGCGAGTCTACGGATTAGACCTGAAAGAAGGTCCTTTACGGGATGCATTACAGCAGGGGGTACAGCCGATCGTCTGTAATCTGGCAAATGAAATTCCTTTAAAGAGCGATACGGTGGATGCGGTGGTTGCCGGGGAGATCATCGAACACATCATGGAGCCGGAGGTTTTTCTTGCGCAGGTTCTGCGTATCCTTAAGCCAGGGGGAAAGCTTATTTTAACCACCCCAAATCTCAAGGCATTAATTTCTCTTGTGTATATGATTCTCAGGGATCGTCCTTCTCCTCAAGTATTTCAGCCTTTTCATGTCCGTTTTTTTACCTTTACCTCTCTTGCAAAATTGTTACGGGAGGCTGGTTTTCGCGTGCTATCCCGGCGCACAAACGAAGTGCTCCCCAGCAGCGTGGTACGTTACCTGCCGGTTATCGGTAAGCCGCTTTGTTTTTTATTCGATTTTTCCAACATTCTTTTGAATATCCTGTTTCGGGGATTAGGCACGCAGATCATGGTAATGGCAGAAAAAGCAAGAAAAGAAAATCGATAGATTGTTTCTATGGGCGAGAATCCTTTAGTTTCGGTAGTGATTGTGAACTTTAATGGCCGCCAGTTTCTACGTGATTGTGTGGTTTCAGTCTTAGCGCAGAAGCATACACCTCTGGAAGTCGTGGTAATTGATAATGCTTCGACCGACGGCTCTGTAGAGATGGTAAAGAAAGAGTTCCCATCGGTGATTGTGGCGTCTAATCCGAAGAACCTTGGGTTTGCCGAAGGATATAATATTGGTATTAAGAAGACGCGAGGGAATCTGATTGCCACTTTGAATAATGATATCACCTTGGCGCCTGATTGGGTTGCTGAGATGATTGCTGCTACTGCACGACATCCTCGCGCGGGGATATTTGCTTCAAAACAGCTTAATGCCCGTAATCCATTATTTATTGATTCTGCCGGATTATCTCTACACCGCGGGATGTATGGTTCAGGAAGAGGCAGAGGCGCGCTCGATCAGGAGCAGTATGATAATGAAGTTGAGGTGTTCGGCGCCTGCGGCGCAGCGGCGGTATTCCGCAAGAAGATGCTCGATGAAATTGGTTTATTTGACGAGGATTTTTTTCTCTACCAGGAGGAGTTGGATCTGTGCTGGCGCGCAGCCTGGCGAGGGTGGAAAGCAGTATATGTGCCTGGCGCGGTCGCCTACCACATTGGTGGCGCAACTGCAGGTGCGGGTTCGGCATTCGTGCGATATTATATGGAACGAAATCGCATCTTGATGTTGATAAAGAATTTATCATTACCGCTATTGATGCGGTACTTTCCGTATCTATTGAAGTATGAATTGGATATTATCTTACGGCTTGTCCTCAAGAGGGAGTGGGAGGTTGCGCGCGCGCGTATAGATGTATTTAAATATATCGGTGCAATGTGTAAGAAAAGAAAAGTGATTCAAAAGGGAAAAGTAATCCCGGAGAAGGAGTTTATGAGGCGTATAAAGGGAGCGCGATAATGATGTCTTTTCCTTCAAACCGGTTATTCAGCGTGCGTTATATCATTTACGTAACGTCTCTGTCTCTATTGCTGGTGATTAATGCCAACCTTATCATGCGCATTATGAGTAGAGTCACCGGCGTTTCTGTCCCGCCCTTTTTCCCGATAAGCGTTTTTGCGTTCCGCATCCCTTCGCTTGGGCAGATTCTTGGCGCCTTGGGACTTCTGGCTTTCTTTTTTGGGGCGTTGAAGTACTTATGCAAGACAGATTTTCGCCTCTCTTCCGTGATTATTGTAGGGATATGTTTGATAGTGGCGAGTAATTTATTGCAAGGATGGAGAGGGGGGGTCCTTGATCCCATTGATATCGGAGGAGTCAAGGGGTATGAATATTATCATCAGGCATTAGAGATTAAGAGCGCGTCGCAATTCCTTGCTTCGTTTGAGCGAGTGCAATCTGATTTGATGTGCCATTCGCGCGTGCATCCTCCTTATGCGACTCTTTTATTTTATGCGTTTGTGCGGATGGGGCTTTCTCCTGCACTGATATCTATGGGGATGGCGGTCTGCGCTACGGGATTTTCCTTATTTTTCTTACAGAGGATTCTTGAGCGTAATTTCCAGAGGAGCTTTGCTTCTTATATTTCTTTCCTCTATGTGTTGATTCCCGCAGTGCAGATATATTATCTGTTTAGTATCGAGGCGTTGGTAGCAACATTCTTTTTAGGGGCAGCTTATTTTCTTACGCATCCCAAAGGGTTCTTAAGTTGCGTGGGTATCTCGATCTTCTTGCTTTTATCGTCATTACTTACTTTCCTTTTTATCTTCTTTATCCCGCTCTTTGGTATACTGCAGTTTGTTAATAAGAGAGCGATAAAACGCCTCACCATAAGTGTTCTTTTAGTAGGAATGGTTCATCTTTTTTTATATTTTAGCACACACTTTAATTACGCGTATTCTTTTCTTACGACCTGTGCGATTGAGAGTCATCACGCAGAGTTATATTCTAAAGAGTTTATCCTCTATATTTTTACTCGGCTTGAAAGTATCGCGGAAATTCTGCTCTTCGCCGGGCCTTTTATTCTGGTTTTATGTGTGCGCGGCATTACTCGGTTAAAGGATAATAAAAAAGTATCGAGGGGGTTTTTTATCGCGGGAATCGTCTCTTTTATTATAATGATGATTGCCGGGGTCTGCGGGAACGGGGAGAGTGCGAGGATCTTGATCTTTATGTATGCGTTTCTGCTGCTGCCGGTGGCGGTATATCTGGATAAGCGTAAAGCTTCCGGGGAAGAAAAGATGCAGGTTGCGTCATTGCTTTTTTCGCAATCAGTATTGATGCAATTGTGCGGCAGGTATAATTGGTAAAGTAAATGACTATGAAGATCGGGATAGATATCCGGCCGTTTATTTTCAGTAAAGCAGGAATTCACACGTATCTTTCATGTCTTATCCCTGAGATGGCAAAGAATTCTCCTCATGAGTTTATGCTTTTTACTTCATCTGCGAGCCGTTTTGATTGGAAGGAGATTGCACCCAGACTTCATGAGCGCGTCTGGAGGTTCCCTCATTACAGCCAAGCCTTCGAGCGTTTTTGGCAGGAGTATATTTTGCCGCGGGCAGTACGTTCTTCTTCGGTTGACGTCTTTCATGGCTTACGGTTTTTTGTCCCACGAGGACTTATCTGTCCGGCGGTATTGGATATCCAGGATGTGGGGTTTAAGAAGTTCCCCGCGCACGTTACCCCGGGGGCTTTTAATTATTTTGACAAGATGGTCCGTGATTCTATCCCCCGTGCCCAGAAGATTATCAGTCCTTCAGTCTCTACCCGCCAGGATATTATAGAGTTTTATAATGTTTCCCCCGCGCAGATTGCGGTAATTCCCGAAGGAGTGGGGAGAGAATTTTTTATCAATCCTCAGGAAGAATCGTTGTGTGTCGTCCGGGAGAAATTTTCTTTAAAGAGGGGTTTTATCCTTTTTGTAGGCACCGTGCAGCCTCGTAAAAATGTCGGGGGGCTTCTGGAAGCGTTTAAAGCATTGTCTGCACGTTTTGACATTGATCTAGTTATTGCAGGAGAATGGGGTTGGGGATATGAAGAAATATTGGAACAGGCAGAAACAAAAGAATTAAAGGCCCGTGTTCATTTTCTTCAATACGTTTCCGCTGAAGAGTTGCGTTGTCTCTATAATCTCTGTGAGGTATTTGTCTTGCCTTCTTTTTATGAAGGATTCGGTCTGCCTGTATCGGAGGCAATGGCCTGCGGAACGCCTACGGTGGTGGCGAATAATTCTTCGCTTAAAGAGTTTTTTTCTGATGCCTCAATAATGGTAGAGGCGCATGAACCTGATTCTATTGCAGATGGTATCAGGCGGGCACTTTCGGATAGCGCGCTTCGCCAGGAGTTAATCAATAAAGGCCTTCGTAAGGCAGAATCGTTTAGTTGGGAAGAGACAGCGCGTAAGACATTAGCCGTCTATACCGAAGTAGCAAAGTAGGGGACGTTCCCCAAGGGGGCACCCTTTTGATTCATAAATGATTGAAAGATAATCGGTTAGGCGTATTCATAACATCTTGTATCATAGCATGTTACAAGACAAAAGGGTGGCTCCCGAGGGAACGTCCCCATGAAGAAGATGAGGGTGTTGATGGTTGAGGTAGGAGGGTGGGGAGGGATTGCCCACTATACCTATAACTTGATGCAGGCATTGGCGCAGATAAATGAAATTGATTGCTTGCTTCTTACGGATACACACTATGAATTAGAGATGTTTCCGCGCGCATTCGCCTTGCGTAAGACCCCCTTGAAGGATCAGTCCCACGCGGCGGCAACCCGGAATATCATCAAGGCAATTCTTTCTTTCCGTCCACAGGTGCTCCATGTCCAAAATTTGCTTACTGCGCGTAAAGACTGGTTATTATTTATTCTAGGGCGTATCTGCGGTTTAAAAATAGTTTTTACCGCGCATAATGTCCTGCCTCATGAACCAGAGGAACAGAATGCATTCTTTATGAGGTCAGCCTATAGAATGATATATTCGGCTGCTGGTGCGATTATTATCCACGCCCAGGCATCCAAGAATAAACTGATGGCACTTTTTGATATTGCCGCAGAGAAGATTTTTGTTATTCCACACGGAGATTATCTTTTCTTCCGGCAGAAAGAGATCCCTCAAGAAGAGGCAAAAAGACTTCTAGAGATACCGGTCGATAAAAAAGTGATTCTTCATTTCGGCACTATCCGTGGGTATAAAGGCATTGATACTCTACTGAGCGCTTTCTCTCAACTGCGTAAGGCACACAATGATGTTATTTTATTATTAGCCGGGAAGACCATGCATATCGATAAGGAGGAGCTCCGGCATTTGATTAAGGGTTTGGAGATTGAAGATAAGTTGATCTTCAAGGATGAGTACCTTTCTTTCGATGAAATAAATACCTGCTTCTTTGCCGCAGATATCGCGGTTTTTGCGTATAGTGATACCGATACCAGCGGTTCTTTGCAGGTTGCCTATGCGTTTAGTAAGCCGGTTATCGCAACCGATACCGGCGGATTACGGGAAGTAGTTGAAGAAGGAGACAACGGCATATTAGTTCCTCCTGGTGACGACGAAAAGTTAAGAGATGCCTTTAAAAGGATTCTCTGGGACCAGGAATTATTACGTACAATGGGGAGTCGTTCTTTGCAGTTGGCTAAAGATAAGTTCTCCTGGGGAAAAATAGCGCTATCAACTTTGGAAGTATACCGTCAGGAAGTATAAATGAAACTTACCCGCACAAAAACAATAGTAATCCTTGTGAGTATACTCTCCCTAGGATTGGTGTTGCGTCTTATGTGTATCCAGTGGGGCCTTCCTGATCAACGGCACCGCTGGCCGTATCATCCTGACGAAGGCATGGTTATGATGTGTCTTACTACTTTAGATCCTGTCCAAGGGAAAATCTGTCCGAACTTTACTTACGGTTCTTTTTTTCTATATCTTTTAGGGGTGGTTATACAATGTGCCGCATGGGTGAAGATGGTAATACTTACTCCTTCGGTAGAATTCTATCGTACCCATATACTTGAATTACGTAAAATTTATCTAGCTGGTAGGTTGTTGAGTTTATTCTGGGGCATGCTTTCGATATATCTTACCTACTATCTGGGAAGGATGATCTTTAATAAGAGAGTAGGGATATTAGCAGCGTGTGTCGTGGCAATTGCTCCGCTTGCGGTGATACAATCGTCTCTTATGACTCCTCACGCGCAGTGTACCGCGCTTCTTCTTGCGGCTATTATCTGCGGCGTACAGATTATAAGGAGAGGAACGTTAAAGTGGTATATTTTTTGTGCGATAAGTACGGCGTTGGCTTCGACGACCTATTGGTTCTTTGGAACGACCACTGCACTGGTATTGGTAGCGGCGCACATCTTTGCAGTGCGCCAAGGCCGGCTGTCCCGCAATAACTGGTTGCAAAGAAATAAAAAATTACTCTATGCTGCGTGTATGTTTGGTGTGGTATTTACGGTGACTGCTCCTTGTGTGGTATTCGGGATAAAAGATTTTATTTTTTTCTGGAGGATGACACAAGCGAAATTTAATTATCCCAGCACTAATATTATCTATCCCTTGGTGCGTGTGCTGCCTTATGGATTTGGTAGTTCCTGGTTAGTTGCCGCACTGGGGGGCTCGTGGATGATTGTGCGGGGTAAATCAAAAGAGGCCAAGATTTTTCTCTTTTGGGCAATACTGTATTATGTGATGGCGGTATTTACTGGCAGCCACCAATGGGTGAGGCGATTTACGCCACTTGTGCCTGCAGGCGCAATCTTTGGGGCATATTGTTTAATCATGCTGGGAGAAAGGATAAAGAGAGGAAGAGGCCTGCTTATTATAATTACCATATCGCTATTACTACAGACGGCGTGGCTCAGTGGGGCATCTTTGAGCCTTTATTCCCACGATACCCGTGATGCTGCCTATGTGTGGATTAATGAGAAAATCCCTGCGCAAAGCCGTATCGCGGTAGTCAATTGGTTCCATATTCCCCATATTGATAAGAGGGAATATCAGATTACCGAAGCGGTTTCCGTTGAAGATTTTAAGAAAGGGCCTTTTGATTATTATTTGGCTTCTTCTTTTGATATTGCGATGGAAAGAGTTTTTGCGGATCCCACGCTTTTTGTTGTTAAGAAGTTTTCCCATAAACCGGAATTTCTTGCTATTACGTTCGATGACCGGAGTGCGCCGCGGGATTTACGCTATGCCAATCCCGATATATATCTATTTTCAAAGAATGCCGGATGAAAACACACTCATTTAGAATCAAGCTTCCCCCCCGCGGACATATCAAGGCAGCTAATGCTGCTGACCCTGTTGATTATTACTATAATCCTCTTGCCGGCTGGTTGTTCAGACATAGGATAAATGTGGGACTTTCGTTATTAACGCATCCGGTAGGGGCAGTACTCGAGGTAGGGATGGGAAGCGGCCTGCTGGTACCTACGTTAGTCTCAGCCTGCGACACCTATACCGGCATAGACCTTTTTCCTGCGGATAACGCGATCACACGGGAATACCGAGTGAAAAAAACACTCTTTTTGCAGATGGATATATGCAGAACCAGTTTTCCTAATGATTTTTTTAATACGGTGATTGCTTTTTCGGTGTTCGAGCATATTGGTAATCTTAAGGATGCAATACAGGAGATTGCAAGGATATTAAAGCCAAAGGGAAAGTTGATCGCCGGATTCCCCTTGGTAGGCCAAGGAATGGATTTTTGTTTTCGTCTTATCGGATTTTCCGGGACCAACCGTTCGCATATTAATCCCACAGGTAAGATTATCGATACGATTGCAGGATCGCTGAAGATCACGCGTATCAGGACTATTCCTGCGTGCCTGCCTTTTCGTATGGCGCTATATACCTGCATTAGGGCAGAGAAGTAAAGATGGAGGGAAGAATTGTCTTGGGCAGATAAGGCATATCTGCCATATACAATACAGTTCGATGCCGAGAGGCTCAGGGAGGCGCTATTCTTGAGAAGATGCACTCCAGTCCCACAGGTAAGCGATCTACTTCTTAATACGACACAGAGATAGAGGTAAATAGTATGCAGGATTACAATATCAATGATTCTTCCGAAATAAGCTACCGCGCACGCCGTATCGCACACTGGGATCATCTTGCCGGTAGGCAGAGAAGCTATGGAAAATGGGCATATTATTATCGCAGGCGACTTAAGGAAATCTATCGTAGCATTATCCCGGAAGGCTCAAGGGTCCTTGAGATAGGCTGCGCGCAAGGAGAACTTCTGGATGCGCTCAAAACCTCCAGAGGCGTAGGCATTGATTTTTCCAAAGAGATGATTGCGCGCGCACGCGCCAAGTTTCCCCATTTGGAATTCATCGAGTGTGATGCGCATACGTACGCAGTTGAAGAAGTCTTTGATTATATTATTCTTTCTGATGTGGTTAATGATCTTTGGGATGTGCAAAAGGTATTTGCGCAGTTACGGAAAAACTGCATTCCTTCGACCAGGGTAGTTATGAATTATTACAGCCGGGTATGGGGGGTACCTTTGGGGTACGCTCAGCGCATGGGATTAGCGCAACCATTACTCCCTCAGAACTGGCTGACGACCGAAGATCTTGGACAGATAGCTTCTTTTTGTGACTATGAGGTAATCCGGCATTGGCAGGAGATACTCTGGCCGTTTCGTACACCAATTTTTTCATCTTTGTGCAACCGTTTTCTGGCGAAATTGTGGCCTTTTAATCATTTGGCCTTAACAAATATTCTGGTGATACGGCCTTGTTTGAAGCCGATATCGGAGAATCGCAATCCTTCTGTCTCCGTGGTGATCTCGGTGCGTAACGAAGCGGGTAATATTGCTCCTACCTTGGCGCGCATGCCTCAGATGGGTCAAGGTACCGAGGTGATCTTTGTCGAAGGCCACTCTACGGATGATACCTATGCAGTTATCGAACGGGAAATTGCCAGATACCCTTACCTGAAATGCAAACTGCTAAAACAAGAAGGGGCAGGAAAAGCTGATGCCGTACGTCTGGGATTTGATCACGCAGAGGGAGAGTTCTTTATGGTACACGACGGAGATATGACCGTAGTCCCTGAAGAGTTAATGCGTTTTTACCAGCTTTTAGCAAGCGGGAAGGCGGAATTTATAAACGGCGTACGTTTTGTTTACCCGATGCAAGGTAAGGCGATGCGTTTCTGTAATTTCATCGGGAATAAATTCTTCGGGATAATTTTTTCATGGCTTTTAGGGCAACATATCCGGGATACCTTATGTGCGAATAAAGCACTGAGCAGGAAAAATTATCTGAAGGTTGTTTTACAGAGATCGTACTTCGGGGATTTCGATCCTTTTGGCGATTTTGATCTGCTTTTCGGCGCGGTAAAACTAAATCTTAAAATTAGTGATGTTCCGGTGCGTTACCGGGAACGTACGTATGGAAGTACGAAGATTAGCCGCTGGAGAAATGGTTTGACCTTGTTAAAGATGGCAGTCTTTGCCGCACGCAGACTCAAATTTATATGAAGAGAGAAATAGCGATAGTTCTGGGGATTCTGATTATTTTTATGGCAGTCTCTTTTTTCGGAATTACCTCGGCTCCCGCCCCGTACGGAGATAACGCCCGGTATGTTATTCTAGCCCAATCATTACGTATGGG
>JAHISH010000252.1 GCA_018818365.1 Candidatus Omnitrophota bacterium
AAACCCTCCTTTTGTGTTATGTATAACATAGCCGGGTTTTAATGTCAACACTTTCATATGTCCCTATCAGCTTGCCGCCCCCCGTGTTAAAGGACATTCTCACCCGACTCCGTTCTATCAATCTTTAGCAATCTTTATCAATTATGCTATGAATTGAAATATTTTATTGCAAAAAATAAAATTTATGGTATACTTTTAATAGATTTATTGAAAAGGAGTTTTGTGATGAATAAAAAGGATTCTAAACCTAAACGCACCCAGATCATGACCATTAAAGAGGCGGCCAACTACCTGGGGATCCATGCGATCACCGTCTACCGCCTGATCAAAAATACGGATATCCCCACCTTCAAACTAGGCGGGCAATGGCGGTTTAAAAAGGATATCCTTGATGGCTGGCTGCTTACGCAAATGCGCAGGAAACGTTCATTGATACGTTCATGATAGAACGCACCATATTACTGAAAAGAATCATCATATGCCGATGTACAAAAGAATCTATGCTGTCTGCCTTCGGCTCCTCTTAACCTTCCTGCTTGTTGTCAATACTATCCCCCCTACCCCCCTCTTTGCGCAAGAACAAAAAGCACTGAAAAATAAGAGGTTAGAGAAAAATCAGAGTTTCAAACCCTTTGTGGAGGTTATTTCGGTCCAAGGCGCTGCGCAAGTCCAAAAAGCTCAATCCAGCGATTGGGTCGCTGCCGATAAAGGAACACAGCTGTATTCACAGGATAAGATCCGAACTCTCATCGACTCCCTCGCTCAGTTACAGTATCCTGATGCAAGCACTCTTTCCCTGCGCGAAAACAGCCTCCTGACCATCCAGGACATCTCCCGGGACCCTAAAACCAAGCTGATAAAACGAGAGTTAAAACTCGATGTAGGCGGAATGAAATATAAGGTATCGCGTCTGCGGGAGAAAGGCTCGGAATTCAAGATGCGCACCTCTACCGCTATTGTGGGGGTGACCGGCACCGAAGGAACAATCCTTACTGAAGGAGATGACAAGCCTACCACCAACATCCTCACCGAAGGAAACACCTATAATACCGATGAAGACGGCAAGAATGGCAGGCCCTTAAATCCGGGCAATGGCTGGTCAATTAACAATGATGCACAATCAGACAAATACATGCTCGGAGAAGATGATAAGAATGAAAACTCCTTTCTGCCCATGGACAAAGCTACGCTCACGCGGTTTAACGACTTTATGACAAAGCTCAACGAAAAGATGAATCAGGGGTATGCTATGCAACCCGTCTCAAGCCTGGTCGCACAGTTAAATGACGCCTTCATGCGTAAAGATGCCGTAACGGTTAACACGCTGCTTGACCAAATTGAAGAATTACTAGGGGGCCTCGTCAGGCCCACGGATGAAGAGGCGCAGAGGGTTAATGAACTCCTGCAAAAGATTATCACAGAAATCGAGACCATGGCAACAGAAGGGTATGATTTAACACAGGTGGATCCTCTTCTTTATAAAGCCCAAGAACTCTATCAATCAGGAAACTATAGTGAAGCAGAAACAATCGCCACCCAGATTTTCTCGATGCTGCCGAACTTAGAGAAAAAAGAGAGTGATTTCGAAGTAAGGCTTAAAGAGTTCATGGCTGAATTGAACGAAAAATCTAAAGAAGGC
Organism: Candidatus Omnitrophota bacterium; assembly: GCA_018818365.1. GTDB lineage: Bacteria > Omnitrophota > Gorgyraeia > Gygaellales > Profunditerraquicolaceae > JAHISH01. The sequence goes on from JAHISH010000252.1 coordinate 1,640, forward strand.
TATATGGTCGATGAGATTGCCGAAATGGTAAAACGTAGCGCAATTGCCTACGCAAGCGGCAGGCGCGGCCAGGCTGAAGAACTATTGGCGCAGGCAAGAAAGATGCTGGTGACCACCAAACGCGCAATCCCCGAAGAATTACTAAAGGCTTTTGAGGAAATCAAGACGCAGGTTGCCAATAAGAAAAAAGAAGGTTTCCAGGTAACAATCCTTGAAGGGCTTATTACGCAGGCAGAGAAAGCCCGCGCTGAAAACGAATATCTCTCGTTCAACGCACGTATCATACAGCTTAAGGGGCTGCTGGCGCAAGAGCTCGAGAAGATTATGCCTGACGATCTGCGTTTAGCGCTCAATGCCTTTGAAGATCTCCTTAAGAAAAAGCAAGACGCGGGGTTCGATACCACATCCTTGCAAACAATCGCAGTAACCATTTATGCGGCCAAAGATAAAGGTAACTTTACCGCGTTGCGTAATGCCCTTGCGCAAGCACAAAATCTGCTTGCACAATTATCAATGCCACAGCCGCTGCGTAATCACTTCCAAGCCGTCAAAGACGATGTGCAAAAGAAAAAGGACGAGGGGTACGAGGTAACTGAGCTTGAGAACCTACTATTACAGATCCAGGCGAGTCTTGATAAAGGAGCACTGAATGACGCCCGCCTGCTTTTAACCAGAGCCGATGAATTACTTGAAGCGCTCACCGACACACAACCCCCTACCCTACAGGTCAACATTGTCTTTAGCGATGACGGCCTGACTGTCAGGGTCTTAGGTATTGCGCACGATAATATCGGGATTGCCTGGATAAGCGTAAACGGTGATTTGGTCTCCGCAAATGACGCCGGCAATTTTACCAAAGAACTGCTCTGGAACTCTGCCTTGCGAGAAGTGCGGGTAGAAACACAAGATATCAACAATAACCTGGCTCCGGAGGTCATTATTCCACTTCCTGCGGATAAATTAAAATCTCCTGCTGCGGGCGATAACGCGGTCCCGGTATTAAACGCAGAAGATATCCGGCTTACCTATATAATGCCGGATCAATTGAAGATTGACGGAACAACCGAGCCCGGCGTAATCGTGGATATAAACGCAAGAGCCGTATATACCAATAGCGCAGGGGCATTCTCCACCCAGCTTCACGTAACGCAGGAATTATTCACCAGAGGGTTACGGATAGTTGCGAAAAACGAACAAGGAAATTCCTCCGTGCCTCTTGATATTCCTTTCGAAGATAAGTGGCCGCCCCTGATCAGCGAAGTAAGAATCAAAATCCTTGATACCATACCGCCGGTCTTAACGGTAGATCCTCTGGAATACGCAAAGCAAGAGATCACAATACGCGGCTCTTGTCACGACGTGGCAAATATTGTCATTGAGGGAACGATCGAAGATCTGGGCACAGGAATGAATGAGGTAACGCTCAATGGGATAGCGACACCTTTAGAGGATGGCAGTTTCAAAACAACCCTTGCACTTACCCCGGAACTTACACAAATCCAGATTAGTGCCGCTGATGCAGCCGGCAATACCGTAACTGATCAAGTAACCGTTGACGCTCCCCCTGTCAGGGCAACCGTATATATAAACGATGAAGAAATTCCCCTTGGCTCCAATGGAGCATTCACCGCCACTCTTATTGCCCTTGCCCAACTTCATCAAGTGGTGGTGCGCGCCAAGGATACCCATGGCAATGAAGCAACTCCCGTACAATTAGTGGTTGCCGATGTGGTCCCGCCGCTCCTCTTTGTCGGTGACCTTTCTTATCGTACCGATTCCGTGGAATTAAGCGGCACGACCGAACCCTATGCGAGAGTCTCTGATACTTCCGCACAACTATTTACGCAACCGGTCTCTGCGGACGAGAGAGGAATATTTAAAACTACCTTCCCTCGGCCCGCCAGTATAATTACCGCAACCTTAAAAAGCGAAGATGCCTCCGGAAACACCTCTGAAACAGTATCGCTTACCGTAGAGCCGCTGGAAGATTCCAAGCCTCCGTTTTTAACCGTCGCCAATCTGGATTACTCCGGTAATACCGTGATTGTCTCCGGCAAAGCCGAAGATGATTCAGGCGCACCTACGGTCTCCATAAACGGCAGACGAGTAGAACTTATCGACGGGATATTTCGCGAGGAATTCCAACTCAGTGAAGATCTGGTAAAATTCGAGATTGTTGCGCGTGATGCCTCGGGGAAATCAACGACCGTGGTACGCGTGGTCGCTGATACTATCAATCCCGAAATAATCCTTGAAAGCCTGGAATATGAGGACGGATACTGTCTGGTAAAAGGAAGTGCGACTGATAACATTGGATTAAAAGAAGTTTATTGTAATGATACGCCTATCGAGATACCTCTCCCTGAAGGAGGGACATTCCAATACCGCCTTCTCCTCTCTGCGCAGACAAAAGAAGTAACGGTTTCAGCGGTTGACCTATATGGAAATTATGCGGAAAGCTCCCCTCTGCCAATTCAATTGCCTGCGGATTCTACTGCTCCTGCGATCACCCTCAATGAACTAAGCTACCGCGGCTCCACGGTAATCGTATCCGGAACAGCCACGGATAATATCGGCATACAATCAGTCACTATCAACACTATTCCGGTAAACGTCTATGAAGACGGCTCCTTTCAAATCGAGATACCGATAGAAGTAGGCACTCCTATCGTGGTCTTGAACGATGCGACCTATGAAAATGGCCTCCTCACTGTTTCGGGAAGAGCAAACCTGGGAGCACAGAGCCCTTCCTCGATCACCGCACAGGCAGAAGATCTAAGCGGCAATATGAGCCAACCGGTTGAAAGAGAAATTGCCCCCATAGAATTGCAGGACCTCAAAATATTGGTCAATGATGAACGCGTGGATCTGGAAGAGGGTGCATTTTCCGCCACTCTTCCTTTAGAAAGAGCTATGGCTGATATTACTGTCTTAGCCACTGATCCGCTTGGCAATGCGTCTGCTGAAAGCACGCTTGCATTAGAACGAATTCCACCGATAGTCACTACCGAAGAACTTCGCTATGGCGAATCCCAAGTAACTATCTCAGGCAGCGCCACGGACACCGGAAGCGGCGTGGCGGAAGTCTTGGTCAATGGCACACCAGCGGAAGTGGAAAACGATGGAACGTTTTCGTATACCGCAACCATCGCCGAATCGACAATCAATGTCGTCGCCATAGACCGATTAGGGAATATGGCTTCTGCGCCGCCGATCACCATTGAACTGCCCGATAAAAATCCGCCGCTCTTTGTGCTTAAGGTAAATCCTCTTCCCGCGATCATCGGAAAAAATGTGTTTATTACAATCGATGCCCTGGACAGCAAGACCCGCCTTCCGGAGATACTGCCTGTAGCGCCGGAAGTGAAAGTAACACTGCCGTCGGGAGAAAGCAAGGTCTTAGCGGTCAATGGCGCAGGCGCATCGTTCGATACGCTTTTAGATACAACCGGATCAACTCCGGGAACCGTAACCATAGAGGTGAAGGGAAAAGACCAGGCAGGCAATACCGGAGATACTACTGAAGGGACCGCGTCATTCATATTGGCCGATACGGATATGACTTCTCCGAGCTTGAGGATATCGGTCATCCCTCCTGCTCCGGTTGAGGCAGGCAGTACTATCACTATTCAGGTGACAAGCAGCAAAACCTTAAAGACACTTCCTAAGGCAGAGATACGATTACCCGGCGATGCGACCTTTGAATTGCCGCTGGAAGGATCTATAAGCGGCACCACCTTTACGAAAAACTTCCTGCTGCCTACGGATGTATTGCCCGGAGAAGCGGCAATCAGCGCAGCGGATGCGGTCGATGCATCGGGAAACCCTCAAGCACAGAAAGAAGAATTCAAATTCTTAATTACCGCTGCAGCCGCGGATGAAGCACGTTTTGCCATTCGTCTAGATTCCCCGCAGATAAGTGCACAAAAGATATCTGCGCGTGGCAGGACCGCAGCCGGCGCGATGGTACACATCAATGTCGGTCCGATACCTCTGACGGTACCCGCGGATGAGAACGGAAAGTTTACCTTTACGCGCGAATTAACCGCTGAAGATATAGAGACGCTCTCAAGGGCTGCCACCAACGGCTTTATACATTTCTCCTGTTACGCCTCTAATTATGCGGGCTTAAAATCAGAGACCATCTCATTACTTTTGCCTTTGCCAACACTTGCTGCTGCCCAGGCGCAAGGAAACCTGGTTGTGGAAATTCAACCCGAAAACCTCCCACAAGGAAAGGCGGCAACAATTCGTATTACTTCACGAAGCAATCTTACGCAACCGCCGCGGGCAGTAATTAAATTCAGCGACGGAAGCATTGAGCCTCTTGTCGTACGCGGCGCAAAGACCGAATTCACTGCTGTTTACACGTCGACCACTGCCACGCGGCCGGGGCCCGCAATCATCGAGGCGCGCGCAGAAACTTCTTTTTCGACCCGCTCTTTTGCAATCGTTCCTGCGATGGGAACCGGCGCAGGATTATATATGGTCTCTGCAACCCCTGACCCCGGGATAATAGGACAGGAAATAGAATGTACCGTCAGAGCGCAACGCAGTCTCACCCAAACGCCGCGTTTGAGTATTCGTCTGCCTAACGGCCGCATCGAACAGATATCTTTAAGCGGACAGGATACTACCTTTAAAGGAAAATATCTCTGTCCTGCCACGATGCCTGCGGGCCCCGCAGAACTGATCATTAATGACGGTGAATTCCGCCGTCCATATGGGATCGCCCCTGCCTTTGCCGGACGCGCAGGATTGGCTCCGGGGAATTTTATTATCACCACCAACCCATCACCTCTTTCTGTAGGAAGCGCCGCAACAGTCTTGCTGAAATCAGCAGAACCATTGAATTTCCTCCCCAAAATAGACGTGCGCCTTCCCAACGGGAGATTTATCTCAACGCCCCTGGCAGGAGCTACGCCGGGGAATGAATTCAGAGGCTCTCTTAATCTTCCGGCGGATGCGCCAAGCGGCCCTGCCGCGATCATCGCCAAGAATGAACAAGGACAAATTCTTGCTGAAGTTACTACGACGATCGTCCCGAATTACCAGTTAGAGGCAGCGGGAGGCATTGAGGTATTTATGCTTCCTTTTAATGCCATGGCCGGACAACAGGTAACCATAAACGTCAATGCAAAACGCAGGCCATTCGCGATGATACCGCAGGCTAAAATGACATTCGGTAACGGCCTGGTCTTGCCCGTGCGATTAGAAGGAACACTTCCCTCTCCCACCTTGCAAGGCAGAGTATTGATACCTCAGGGTGCGCTCCCCGGACAAATTTCGATTACCGTTGTTGACGATACCGGAAAAACCATAGGCGTCGGAATGGGCACAATCGGCGGAGGAACCGGTCTACAGGCAGGAGACATCCGCATTCAAGTCCTTCCTCCTTTTATTATGCCGGGCAGCACTATGGAGGTATTGATACACTCTGACGCGCCATTATTGAAACTGCCCAAAGTAATCCTGGAGATTCCCGATAAAGGCCCTCGGGATCTGCGCGTGGAGGGGCCGGTGCCGGGAAATAGGTTCCGGGCGATAACCCCATTCCCTGGCGATGCACGAGTACGCGGCAGCAAGATTTTGGTGCGTTTTGATCCTGGCGACGGAGAGAAGACGCGCACCATTGACCTAGAAGGCGCGGGAGCGGATGAACTACCTGAATTTAGGCCTCCTCAATTAACCCCCCCTATTCCTATACCCGGTCAGCCGCTAGTGCTTACGCTCTTCGCGCCCAAGACAAGTGATTTTATCCCCAAGGTGCGCGTCAATTATATTAACGGTTCAACTGCCCAGATCCCGATGTCCGGCCCTATTCCCGGCGATACCTTTAGCGGGACACTGGCTTCAGTCTTAATGCCGATAAAAACCTTGGATGTCATTGATCCTGAGGATAACAATATCCTCATCACCTTGCCGATTGAGATATTCAGCGGCACCGGTTCCGGCGTACTTGCGCCACCGCGGGTAGAAATTCTTCCTCCTCCTCCTCTTATGCCTCCGGTAATGGCAAAACTGAAGATCGATTTCCCCATGCCTGTCCCGGCCTTGCCGCGAGTCTTGTTCCAATTCCCTGACGGGAAGAATATTCCGGTCTTTATCAATGGCGCAGTCCCCGGAGTACACTTTGAAGGAGTATTTTCGATTCCGTCTGATGCAGCGAATGGCCAGGCAAACCTTCAGATCTTTGTCAATGAACAGATGATCCCTAATCTTGGCATGCCGCCTATTACTATCGGGTATGGGGCAAGCGCGACATCCGGAGATCTCCTGCAAATGCAGGGATTCTCAAGCGGCTGCGCAGAATTATCCTTAAGTTGGTATGTCTTGCCTAATGCGGCGACGCACCGAATTACCTACCAGGCTCCCGGTGTAGCGCCACAGACTATTAATCTAGCGCGCCTCGGGCGACATGTGCTGACTGCACTTACCACGGGTCTTAATTATGATATCACCCTTAGTGCCCGCGATTCCCGGGGAATTGAGATTGCGCGTTCTCAACGCACGCTCTATGTGCCTGCGTGCGGCAGCGCAGAAGAAGGAACAAGCGGTTTTCCATTGCGGGTAAGCTCCTCCGGGCCCACGAGTTTACAGATCAATTGGGACCCGCAGCAAAACGCAAAGAGCTACGAAGTATATTACGCGCTTGGCTCCGATCCGGAGAGCCGCGCACCGGTAATCTTAGGGAATCAAGCAGCATATCTTTTGAGCGATCTATCCTCCGGAACGTATACCATCTTAGTAAAAGCAGTGCTTTCAACCCAGGAAAAAATAGCCAGCCGCAGAGAGATAGTTACGTTAGGCAGCACTAACACCAGATTCCCTCCGCCCCCTGTTTCATTCTCTCCCAATCCTCCGATAGTAGGAAAACCGTTGACTATTCAGTTTATGGTGCCGATGGTCGTGCCCATGCCTCCGAAAGTAGGCGTACGGTATGAAACGCGGGGAGAAGAATTCCCTACGGTCAAAGGTGCAACGCCAGGCTCCTCTTTCTCCGCGCAGATCGCAAGTGTCAAAGAAAAGATCTACGCGATAAATTTCTATGATCCCACAAGAGGTGACCTCATACACTCCTTCCCGGTGGGTGCCGGCGCTTCCGGTCCCGGGAGCGGGACTATCACCAATACTCCTGAGAACCCTGTCTTAGGCCAAGCGCTGAGTATCTCATTTCAAACCACTGCTCCGCAAGTATTTTCTCCTTATGCGCGCTTTATTTTTACCGCAGGTCCTCCTGAAGATGTCTTAATGTATGGCCCTCCCATGGGCACGAAATTTACCTACACGTATAATACGCTGACCAAATCCGTACAGCGTATTGAGATCTGGGATAACACAAAAGCAAATAAGATCGCCGAGAAACCATTTTCCGTTACCGGAACATCTCCTTCTGGCTCCGGATGCTGGTCCTTGAGTGCGTCGCCGGCACTGCAAATCGCAACACCATCGACCATCACCCTGCGCAATACCTGTAACCAAAGTGTGAATCAAACGCCTTATATCCGTATCTATTTCTCAAACGGGAATATGCGGGAGTTCTCTACAAGCGGCACTACTCCCGGCGCCACTTTTACTCTGGCGCTCAGCGCTCAGGATACTGCCACCAGCGTCCAAAAAATAGAGGCCTGGGATAACACCAAGACCATTAAACTTGCTGAGTTATCCGTTGCGGTCTTTTCGGGAGGAGGTTTATATCCTCCCCCTGTGCTTACTCCGGATCCGCCGGTACCGAATACATCGGGTGTCATCACCTTTCCGGTTAATCTGGCACAAGCGCCTTTTGTGCGGCTTATCTTTAGTGACGGCACGCAGACAGAGAGTCTTATGTCCGGCAGCTCCGGCAGTTTTACCTATACCTATGCGCCGCTCGTTAAATTCCTACAAAGAGTAGAGATCTGGGACAATTCCAAAGCCAATAAACTCAGCGAGAAAGGCCTCGGCGGGATGCTCCCTCCGACAGGAGCTGAATTTATGGGGACTTTAACTGTTTCCCCTGATCCTCCTGCGTGGGGGTCCGCGCTCAATGTGAATTTCGCTTCCACGGACACGCAAACCAACCAGCCCTATATCAGGTTCTTTTATACTGATGGAAGCCAGGACTTCAGGCTCATGTCCGGTTCTGACAAAAATTTCTCTTACTACTATTCTGGCTTAAACAAGTCACTGCAACGGATAGAAATCTGGGATTCTACACAGACCAAGAAAAAAGAAAGATCATTTACCATACAGACCGGTATAAGCGAAGGCCAAATATCTGTTTCACCTGATCCGCCGGTACTCGCTACAATCTTGAATGTCAACTTTCTGGCGGATTGGCCTCAAGACATAACCCCCTATGTCAGGTTCTTCTATGAGGACGGTTCTCAGAAAGATGAATTGATGTCCGGCCAGGCTGGCGGTACTACGTTCACCTATAGCCATACAGCCTTGAATAAAAATGTGCAAAAAATAGAAGTCTGGGATCATGGAAGAACGAATCGATTAGGGGAAAAAGCATTTGGCACCGTTGTTGCGGGCTGCCCGGAATATATTCTCGAAGTAAGGCCCTATCGCCCGAGCATCGGCCTGACTATGACTATCGTGGTTGACCTTCCTCTTAATATACCGCCGCTTTCCAGCCGCCCGGTTGCAAAAATAAATTATGAAGGAGGCCCTACGGAAACAATCAATCTTCCCAACGGAATGCTTCCCGGCTGGCATTTCGAAGGTTCCACGATTATGCAAAAAAAGATCACCAGCATTGATATCGACATACCGGGCGTATGTATCAAGAACCACCCTGCGCCAGAGCTCTCAGACTGGCCTACTCCGATTGTCCAAGACCCTAACCCGTATCCTCTTACGCCCGGCATTACCACGTACTTCCCGATAAGCTTTCCTTCTATGGTACCGGCCAAGCCGGTGGTCAACGCAATCTTCTCCGATAACACGCTTGAAGAGCTCGAGGTAACCGGTACCGTTCCGGGACAATCTTTTAGCGCAAGGCTTGAAAGTGATAAGTTTAAATATACCACGAAACTAAAGATAGAGGTTTTCGACGATGAATACCAATTCCTCAACATCAGGGAATTTTCACTCTCAAATGAATATCCTACCGGGATTCTGGATGAAGATACCGGCATCTGCAGCGAAAGGCGAATTCGTTGGAACACGGTCAGCAATGCCGCCGGATACGATATCTATTGCGGCCTGAGCAACCCGCCCTCTACGCTTTGGAAGGAAGTAATCGGTAATATCAACAGCGAGATAATTACCGGACTCACCTGCGGGCAACGATACTATTACCGGGTGACCGTGCACGGAGCAACTTCCTATGAAAAGGTCTCCTATTTTACCGCCGGCGGGGCAAGCAGCACGCTTGAGATACTTAATATCCCCACAATTCCCAATGGATGGGGAGATGTTACGTTTGAAGACACCAATCCCGGAGCGACCACGAATTCTATCACTTTCGGCGTCAAAAACAATGGTATCGCAAGTATCACCTTAAGGAAAAAATCAGGAACAGGGACACTGAGCAAAGTCAACGATTTCACAAAGACCATCTCCTCTTCATACGTAAGTGCGCCGGAGAGTATCACTATTATGGCGGGAAACAGTGCCACCGAATCCATCTACATCTCTATCCCCGGCGACGCGGCAACCGGTGATTATCAAACACTCTCCCCGCCTTTGGTCTACTATGAAGATATCAATCATAACGGCACACAAGATGTCGGTGAATCGGACGCGCTCTTCTTGCTATTAAGTGTCTATGTGGGGACTTTTATAGAAGGAATTGGCATTGCCGAAGAAGGAGTCGATTTCGGTTCGGTAAGTGCCGGCTCCAGTTCCAGCAACATTACTCTTCACGTATCCAATTCGATCACTTCTAATTTGTTGTATATTAAAGTAGATCTGCCTACGATGTATAGGGAAGGCGGCGGGGCAACTATTAGTTCTTCAGCGATTACCTTTAGCCTTAATTCTTCATATACCGGAGTGTTAGGAGTCGGAGAAACAGCTCTTTCTACGGTAAGTATTGCCATACCTGAAGGACAGACCACAGGAACCTACTATGGAACTCCCTTGAGGATTTATAATGACATTGATAACGACAATACTTTTGATGATGGGGCCGAACCCTATGAATATTTGAGTTTGATGGTAGTAGTAGGAGAATCAGGGCTATCTTCTACCGTCACTGACCTTACTGCGACTAATCGCGGTACCGGCGGAGCCGTGGATCTA